>QIHU01000152.1 GCA_003231035.1 Acidobacteriota bacterium | reverse complement strand
AGGACAAACAACGCCAAAAGACCATCGAAGAGCTGATCCACAGCGACAGCAGCCCGGTCGGCATCGACGCCAAGAAGACCCACGTCCTCATCATCGAAATGTTGATGCGGATTGAGGAGCGTCTAGAGCAGCTGGAACGACGGCTCGCGCGCAGACCGGTAGACGACTGAACACCGCCGCGCAGGTGGCCATCCAGTCGCCGATCTCGGCCGCCCTCTGTCTAGTAGTCCTGGGTCACACCACCCTCAGTGACCGCGCTGCCGGCGCAGCGAGCGCAGGCCGAAGAAAGCGAGTAGGCTGATCAGCCAGGCAAATCCCCACGGTCCGAGCAGCGGAATTTCGGCCGGATTGTCTTCGACGGTGAGGGTCGCCACGGCGGCGCCGCTGCTGCCGAGTGAGGAGGTGAGATCCTCCGTAGTGTTGACCAAGTCGCCGGAAACGAGGGCGGTGACATCGACCATCACGTCGCAACTGGCTGCCGCCGCTACCGTGCCACCCGTGTAAGTCACCGTCATTCCTCCGTCGGGCGCGCTCAAAGTGCCTCCTGTGCAGGTGGTCGAACCATTCGCCGGAGTCGCCAAGGCCATGCCGACCGGCAGGTTGTCGGTCAGGGCGATTCCGGTGGCGGCCACCAGGCTGCCCAGGTTGTCGATGGTGAACAGCAAGGTGGCGCTCTGGCTGACCGTGATTGGGTTGGGTGAGAAGGCCTTGGCGAAGACCGGTGCCACGAAGGCAGAGACGGTCAGCGTGTCCGTCGCCGTCCCGCTGTTGCCCAACGAGGAGGTCAAATCGCCGGTGGTGTTGACCTGCGCTCCCGGAGTCGAGCCGATCACGTCCACGCTCACCGTGCAACTGGCGCTCGCCCCGACGGTGCCACCGGTGTAGGTGATCGTTGCCGAGCCGCTGGTCGCGGTGAGCGTGCCACCGGTGCAGGTGGTGGCGGCGTTGCTCGGCGTCGCCACTACGACACCGGCAGGGAGGTTGTCCGTGAAGTCCACCGTCGTGGCGGCGACCAGACTCCCCGTGTTGTCGAGGGTGAAGGTCAACGTAGTGGTACCACCGGCCGCGATCGAAGCGGGCGCGAACACTTTGGCGAAGGTGGGAACCACGAAGGCAGCGACGGTCAACGTGTCCGTCGCCGTCCCGCTGTTGCCCGACGAGGAGGTCAGATCGCCGGTGAGGTTGACCTGAGCTCCAGGAGTCGAAGCGATCAGATCCACGCTCACCGTGCAGGTGGCCCCCGCACCGACCGTGCCGCCGGTGTAGGAGACGACTCCTGTACCGCTCGCCGCGGTCACCGTGCCGCCGGTGCAGGTAGTGGCGGCGTTGCTCGGGGTGGCGACAACCACGCCAGCGGGAAGAGTATCGGTGAAGTCCAACGCCGTGGCGACCACGGCGCTAGCCGAGTTGTCGATGGTCAGCGTCAAGGTGGTGGCGCCACCGGCCATGATCGTGTCGGGCGCGAAGAGCTTGGCGAAGGTGGGCGGAGGTTCGATCGCCAGGCTGGCGGTGGCCGGAGCGCTGGCCGAGAGACCGGCGAGGAGCAGGTCGCTGGTGGTGTTCGGGAAACTTCCCGGCACGGCACCGACCGGGACTTGGAGGTTCACCACCAAGGTGCAGGAGCCTCCCGGCACCAAGTTGCCGCCAGTGAGGGTCAAGAACGAGGTGCCGGCTAGCGACGACCCGCAAGCATCGGCCTGCGGCGTGTTGGTGGCCACCAGACCGGTCAGCACCGCGTCGAGATCGTCGGTGAACGAGATGCCGCTCACCGACGCGGTCGCCGAGAGGTTGATGATGCTGAGCGTCAAGACCGGCGTCCCTCCCGCCACCGTGGGACCGTCGAAGCTCTTGGTGAAGGTCAAGAAGTTGATCGTCAAATCGGCGTTGGCCGGATCTCCAGTTACACCGAGCTGGTGGTATTGGTGGCGACGGTCCCCAGAGGAACGCTGAGCGGCACGGCAACGCTGACGTTCCAAGTGCAGGAGGTTCCGGCGGCCAGGGTGCCAGCGGTCAGCGTCAAGAGGCCGGTGCCGGTCATCGTCGATCCCATGCCACAGACATTCATCGCCGGCAAACCGACCGCCACCAGGCCGGAGAGGGCGGCGTCGAGATCGTCGGTGAAGGTGATGCCGGTGATCGCGTCGGTGGCGCTCAGGTTGGTGAGAGTGAACTCTAGATTGACCGAGCCCCCCGGCTGCGCCGGATCGTCGGTGAACACCTTGGCTAGATCGAGCAAGCTGTCGTTGACGGTGAGCGGATCCGATGCGGGATCGAAGAAGATGGTGGAACCGCCAATGCTAGCCGACAGACTGCCGGTGGTGTTGCCGTAGATTCCCGAGGCGGCGCCAGCGGGTACTTGCAGGGTGGCGGAAAAGGTGCAGGAAGTGCCGGCGGCGAGAATTCCGCCGGTGAAGACCAAGGTCGTTGTGCCGGTCAACGACGAGCCGACGCCACAGATATCATTCTGGGTTGGGCTGACCGAGGCGAGTCCCGTCAAGCTGCTGGACAGAGCGTCAAAGAAGAAGATACCGGAGGCCGCTTCAGTGCCGCTGATGTTGGCGATGGTGAACTCGAGGGTCACCATGCCGCCGGGCAAGACCGGGTCGTCGGTGAAACTCTTGCTCAGGGTGAGACCGGCGATCGCCAGGTCGTCGGCCGCCGGTAGGCTGGTCACCGCCACCCCACCCACCGTCGCCATGACGTTGCTGGTGGTGTTGGGGTGAGCACCCGAGGTGGCGCCGGCAGGAACCGCGAGGGTGACACTGAAGACGCAGGAACCACCCGGCACGAGGGTGCCGCCGGTCAGGGTCAAGGAAGTAGTTCCGGTGAGCATCGATCCGGTACCGCAGACGTCCATGGCGGGCAGGCCGGTGGCGGCAAGCCCCGCGATCACCGCGTTCAAGTCGTCGGTGAAGGTGATCCCGGTGGCGTCGGCGGTGGCCAGGGCATCGTGGCTCAGGGTGAACTCCAGGGTCACCGTGGCGCCCGGCTGGACCGGGTCGTCGGTGAAGCTTTTCAGGATGCTCGGACCGGCGACGATCGCCAGGTCGTCTGCCGCAGGCGCGCCCGTTGTGGTTAGGTCGTCGACGGTGGCGGTGATCGCCGAGGTGACATTCGGGTAGAGGCCCACCGCGGCGCCTGGAAGGATGTCGAGCACGATGCTGAAGGTGCACGAGCCGCCCGCGGGCAGAGTACCCCCAGTAAGGACGAGCTGGGCGGGAGTGGTGCTGCTCATCGGCGGATTGAACAGCGGAGTAAAGGTCGTGCTGGATCCAGCTCCGCACGGCGGACTGGCGGGAAGCGTCGCGGCGGTCGGCAGGATGATGTCGAAGATATCGGTGAACGAGATGTCGGTCGCCACCGAGGTCGGGCTGGGGTTGGTGACGGTGAACTCGAGGGTCACCGTGCCACCGGCACCGGCCGGGTCGTCGGTGAAGCTCTTGCTCAACACCGGAGCGTCGCTAACGAACAGCAACTCGGAGGCCGGGACGCCGATCACCGGCGAGCCGTCGACCGTAGCGGTGATCGAGCTGGTGGTGTTGGGGAAGGCCCCAGGGGCGGAAGCGGCCGGCACCAGCAGGGTGACACTGAAGGTACAGACGCCCTCGGGCGGCAGGGTGCCACCGGTCAAGGTCAGCAGGCTGGAGCCGGTCAAGGTCGAGCCGACGCCGCACGGATCGGTCGGCAGCGCGCCGGTCACCGCCAGGCCGGAGAGGGTCGCGTCCAGGTCGTCGGTGAAGGAGATGCCGGTGGCCGAGAAGTTGCGGTCGAAGTTAGTGACGGTGAACTCGAGGGTCACCGTGCCTCCCACCGGCACCGGGTCATCGGTAAACGCCTTGACCAGGGTGACCGTGCTGTTGGAGACATCGAGGGCGGCGCTCGCCTTGCCGCTCGAGATCGTCACGAAACCGGCGGTAAGGGAAGTCAGTTCCTCACTGACGTTGATCAGCGTACCGATGCCGGTGGCGAGCACGTCGACGGAGACGGTACAGCTCGCACCGGCCGCCAGCGTCGCCGAGCCCGGAAACCCGTAGCCGACCGAACTCCCTCCGGGTACAGCGGAAAGCACCCCTCCGCTGCACGTCGTACTGGCGTTGGCGGGATCGGCCACCTCCATCCCGGTCGGCAGATTGTCGGTGAAATTGAGGAGTAACGCCAAACTGGCGTTGGCCGTGTTGTCGATGACGAAGGTGAGGGTGCTGCGCTGACCGAGAGGGACCGAGCTTGGCGCGAAACTCTTGCTGAAACCGGGCCGGTCGGCAACCACCATCAGATCGTCGGTGGCGGTGCCGTGGCTGCCGGCCGAGGAGGTCAGATCGCCGCTGAGGTTGGTGTGGGTTCCCACCGTGCTGCTGGTCACGTCCACCGTCACCTGACAACCGGCGAAGGCGGCCAGCCGCCCGTCGGCCAGAGTGATCGTGCCGCCGCCGTCGGGTGCGGTGAGCACGCCGTCGGTGCAGGTCGTCGAACCGTTGGCCGGCGTGGCGAGGGTTACGGCGGCCGGTAGAGTGTCGGAAAAAGCTAACAGGGTCACCGGGTCGGGAGTTGCATTGAAGATATCGAAGCGCAGCGTCGTCACGCTCCCAGGGCCGATCGTGTCGGGATCGAAAGTCTTGTCGAAGGTCACCACGAACCCCTCTTGGGCAGCCGCGGCGGGCACCCACAGGAGGGCCAAGAGCGGCAGAAGGGCAGCGAAAGAAGTGCGATTCTCTGTATTCATGGACTTTCGTCTCCTGACCTCTCTTGGCGCGCGCTCGCTGCCAAGCCGGGAATTAGTGGGGTCTTGGAACCGCCATAGTATAGACCTCGGGGCACCAATTCGCCGCTTCGTAATTTCTCTATTCGAAACGATCCCTGCATTGAAAAATGGTTCATCGAGCGCCTTCTTGGCTCTCTCCCGTTAGCACGGCGCCGGAGCACCCCTTCAATCCCCCGCGGAGTACCCCCTGCCATAGAATGGTTGTGCGTTCGCACCCCCGCCCAACTCCAGAATTCAGCAAGGAGGGCTCATGCCCACTACCTCACAGTTTCGCCCAACAACTCTCCGGGTCGCGTTCACCGCACTAGCGTTCTTGGCGCTCGTCGCGACCCTCCCCGCCAGCCTCGAAGCCTGTCCCAACGCGACCAAGCTTCTGGAGCACATGGCCAAGGCGCACGGCGGGCTAGACGGTTGGGCCTCGGCGCCCACGGTCTGCTTCGAGGACGAGTTCAAGCTCGGCGAGGCGACCACGGGGCTAGTCTCGCGGGTCTGTGTCGAGCAAGGGCGTCGCCGCGCGTACATCGACTATCCGGGCACTCCGATGACCCTGGCCTGGGACGGTGCGAAGGCGTGGAGCACGAACTGGGCACTCCCCTACCCGCCCCGCTTCATGGCGCTGTTGAACTACCATTTCCTGAACCTCCCGTGGCTGGCCAACGATCCCGGTGTCATCCTCAGCGAGTTCGGGCAGCGGACTCTCGGTGACGATCCGACCGAGTATTTCTCGGTCAAAATCACCTACGCAGAGGGCACCGGCGACACCCCTGGCGACTATTACCGCCTCTACGTTCATCCCGAAAGTCACCTCCTCAAAGCGATCGAGTACATCGCGACCTACCGGGCGCTGTTCCCGGAGGGCGCCACCGAGATGGCGCCGAATACTCTGATCTACGAGGACTTCACCGAGGTAGCCGGTCTCAAGGTGCCCACCCGGTATTCCATCTACCAGGCAGATGGCACCGTCTTCGGCTCGGCCGAGATCAGAGAGTGGTCGTTTGATCAACCCTTCGATGAAGCACGGATGACGATGCCGGAGGCTGCCGCGGTGGACGACTCGACGCCGTAGTGGGCTACGGCCCTATGGCACTCACTTCTGGCTAAGGGCCATGGCCGCCGCCGCACCCTCGTCGTCCAAGGACAACCGGATCACCTCGAAGAGCACCGCGATCAGCTCCCCCTCCTCCCCGGCTCGGTGCGGATTGTAGAACTCCCACACGATCTCGCCATCGCTGGTGGTCTCGAAGGCCCTACCGTTCTCGGACTCCGTAATCAAAGTGTTTCCGTTGGGCAAACGCTGGCAGGAACCGAGGGTCTTGGAGAGAAAATCCACCTCCGGGCCGCCGCTGTAGCTCCACACCACCCGCCGAGTGAGCGGATCGATCTCCAAGACGCGAGAGTGTCGACCGGTCGCCCCTAGGTTGTCGAAGATCAGCAGGTTGCCGCTATCCAACAAGGTCGGTTGATGCTGCTTGTGCCATTGCCCGGTGAGCGCCCAAACCACTCTTTCTTCGCGAGGGTCCACCACCGCCACGGTGTCGAGCTCGCGAATCGAGATCAACAGATTGCCCGCCCGCCATGCCGGGTGCCGGGACTCGGAGCTTCCATCCAACAGTTCGAGGGTGTTGGTGTGAAAGATATCGCCAGCCGCGGGCCGACGTCTGAGCAGAGGTGCGTAGTCGGAGCGCTCCAAACTCTCCAGCACCGAGATCTTGCGCAACACCTTGCCTTGGCCATCGAGGAGGGTCAGAAAATCCTCCAGGACTCCCCGATCTGGATGGATTCTAGGGATCACCTTGCCCTCCCTGTCGAGGACCCAGATGTTGCCTTCCGCGGTCAGCGCCAAATCGTGGTGCGCCCCTGCGCGATAAAACCACTGTAAGCGAGAGGCCGCGTCCAGCTTGATCAACCCAAGCCCCTCAAAAATCGCCAGCAGCGATCCATCCGGCAAGAGATGTGCCCTTCGCCAGTACTCAAGTTTGCGGATCGTCTCCGCCCCCTCGCCAGCGTAAAGGTCCGGCCACAGGCGACGCAGGTCGTAGTGCCAGCGATGCAGAACTCGCCCCCGCATGTCGGTCAGGAGGGCTTCGGGAGCATGGCCCGAGACCACGAGATTAAGACCCTCGTAGCTGCGTTCGGGTTCATGCGCGGAAATAATCGGCTCATCCGCCGCCGGGCGATAGCCCTGTAGATAGGGAAGGGCCAGGAGTCGCGCCTCCTCTTGCGACAACCCCTCCGGCGCCGCATGCCGAGCCCGCCGCCATTTGCCCGGCTCGGTGCTGTTGTGCCGAGGCTCAGCCCTCGCCTGGTTCGCGGTGGTTTCGGGTATGGGCCCCGTGCCTCGACCGCCTAGCGCGAGGATTCTCTCGGTCCAAGGTCGACTCAGCAACCCGGCGATGAAGACCAGTGCCAGCAGAGCACAACGGTACAGAATGCGAGTGGTGGTGCGATGCATACAGAACGCTAGGCCATTTTTCTCACCGACTTCGTAGCACAACGCCGCCGAGTTGGCTTGGTGCTGGTTAGGTGCCAGCCGATTTGAGAGGAGTAGGCTGGTAGATCTACTGGGCTGTCGCCGTGAAGGGTCCCTCACGCAGAGCGGCAGCCTGCCGGGCGATCCACTTCCCGACCGCGGGATGGGGAATCAGCCCAATGCCATCTGAAACGTAGTCGAGCCCCTCCAGCACTCCTTTGTAGGGACCGAAGCCGTGGACACGAAAAGGGATGACGATCGCTTGGCCGCCCTCCTGGCTGGCGCGTTGCACATAGCCTCGAATCTCCTGCTCGGCGAGCTTGCGCTTTCCCTCCCAGTCCTCGCGCAGAGTTTGGACCTCGACCCGCCGGAAGCCGAGATCCGGCAGCCCCGCGACACGAGCGCGGATATTGCGCAGCCAGCGCTCGTTCTCTTCATCGTCGCCGGGGCCGTGGGCCAAGATCAGTACGTCCTCGCTGCCGGGATCGGTGCTCAGAGCCTTCGCCCGCGCGACAAGAACGGCGCCAATCTCGCTCCCTTCCGAGAGCCCTTCATGGCTCAGCGCGAAGGACGCCTTCGTCTCGACCCGCCAGAAAGCCATGCTCATCGGTCCGTGGTCCATCTTCGGAGCCGAGTCCGCCCCATCGTCGGGCGACTTCGCCGGAGCTCCCTCCGCGAGGCCAAGAATCTTCTCTGTCCGCTCGAGAAAACTCTCTCCACTGACGAAGAGGCGAACCACCCCGATACGTTCCACGCCAGCCTCTTCCAAGCGAGCGACCGCGGCCTGCATCGACTCGGCATCCGCCATGCCGAAGGCCACCTCCACGGGGTGCTGCCCTCGCAACGCTCCCACGGTCTCCAAAACCCCCTGGTTCCACTGCCCCGATCCACCGTGGGCCATGACCAGAACACCGAAATCGCCCTGGGGCGGCCTCTTCTCAACCGAGCCATTGTGCAAACCGGTGCTGCTACAGCCCACCGTCGCGACGAGGAGGAAGGTACCGAGGAGAATCGACAATTGTCCGAATGTTTTCATGGCGCTACCTTAGAGCAAGTTGTCGGTTCGCCACCTTGACCTGGGTCAAGGTGACGCGCCTAAGAGGATTCAGTCACCTAGTGTCCTGTGCGGCCAACTCGGTAGACACCGAGAGAGTCGAGGCGCCCACTGAGCATGGCCGTGCGACGCGGCCATGGCAGAACTCTTGCGAGGAGTAGCAACGGGGCACAGTGGGATGCATCGGCTCGGATCCATCGGCTCTCGAATGGCAGCGAGTTAACCGCACAAATTCTAGCAGAACCCTACACAAGCCGATGGGGAAAAATGGTTCTAGCCGTACCGCAAGAGGCGCCATTCGCAGCCGGCCGCCTACTGCCCCAATTCTCCAAAATCGAGCCCAGGGCAACCCCAAGACCGCCCGCATCGAGTTCTCCAGCAACACCCGCTGCTCTCGATCGAGGCTGTCGAAAAGGTAGACCCCGCCCTCGGAGTCCCTGGCTGGCAGGCCGGCGGGCGATCGCCGGCTCTCCATAGCCTCCACTTGCGCCAATCCGGCCCTCCGCGGCATTGCTTCACTTCCTCGCTCTCGGCACCAAGGTCAGTTCGTGACGCTCGCCATCTCTTTCGACAATCACCTGGACCGGCTGGCCGACTTTGACCGCATCGAGGGCGTAGGTGTAATCGTAAATATTGGCGATCTTCTGCCCTCCGAACTCGACGATGACGTCACCGCCCCGCAACCCCGCCTCCTCGGCGGGGCCGCCCCCGATGACGCCGGAGAGCAACAGCCCTTGGATCTCCGATGCGTAGTCTGGGATGGTGCCGGTGAAGGCGCGCAAGGTGTCGCGACCGCCTCCCTGCGTCATCTTGGGCTCGACCTTCACGAAGTCGGGCTCCGCATCGAGGTTGGCCACTTTGGCGGTGATCAACGCCGCGAACCGCGCCACCCGTTCGAGATCTTCATAGTTGATCTTGTCCGCCGTATCGGAGGGGCGGTGGTAATCCTCGTGACTACCGGTGAATAGGTTCAAGGTGGGCACGGACACTCCGTTGAAGGCCGTGCTGTCGGTCGGGAGGTAGGGATCGCTGGAGATCTGGATGTCGAAACCGACCGCCACATTGGTGCGCTCGACCAGCCCTCCCCAGGCCGTGCTGCTGCCCGCCGCCTGCACGACGAGCTTGTTGTCGCGCATCTGGCCAACCATGTCTAGATTGATGTAGGCCGCCGTCCGCTCTTGGGAAAAGACCGATCCGTTGACGAAGCCGGAGGAGCCCAACAGCCCCAGCTCCTCGCCCGACCAAAAGGCGAAAAAGATGTCCCGTCGGTGCTTCATCGCGCTCAGTTGCGCCGCCGCCTCGAGCACCGCCGCCACCCCCGAGGCGTTGTCGTCGGCACCGTGGTGAATAGCACCCGCCTCTTCCTTGCTGGCTAGCGAGTTGCCCGCGCGGCCGTGGCCAAGATGATCGTAGTGCGCCCCAATAATCACGACGGGCAGATCGTCGCTACTCGCGGTGCCGGGAAGTACTCCCAGAACGTTGTACCCCACACGCCCCTCGCGCTCCACTTTCACCTCTAGGGTCAACTCCACGCCGGGGATCTCGAAGCCCACCGCGTGCGGGTTCCCGTCGTCGAGCGCCTTCTGAGCTTGCTCTAGCGTCTTGTCGGTGACGAACTCAAAAAGTCGTTCCCCAACCTGACCGTCAATGCTCGCGGCGACGATGCCCGAGCCAGAACTGGCCGTGTCAAAAGCCATCGGTATGACTTCTCCGCCGTTGGGCGAGTTCGGCCCGGTGACCACAATCAGCGCCTTGGCGCCCCGCTCGCGGGCCTGCAACGCCTTGTAGCGCAGCCCCGAGTAACGGGCCAGCTTGGAGCGACTCTCTTGATCCATGTCCTCGGGGAAATAGCGCAGAGCGAGGACAATCTTGCCCTCCACATCGAGGGTGGCATAGCTGTCGTACTCGAAGCCCTGACTCTCCGGCACTACCAAGCCATACCCGGCGAAAATCACCTCACCGGTGATCTGGCCGCTTTCCGAAAAAGAAAGTGCTTGCACCTTGTCGGTGCCGGAGAAGCTCTCTTTGTCCGCGCCCGCCGAGAGGCTGAGCGTCGTCCCGACATCCTTGGTGCCGGCGGTGAAGTCAAAGGGCAGCCGCAACCCCTCCTGTCCGGCGAGCGGCTTCACGCCCACCTTCTCGAGTTCGGCAACGATGTAGTCCGCCGCCAACCGCTCGCCTTCGGTTCCGGTGAGTCGCCCCTCCAGCTCGTCTGAGGCCAAGCGCTCGACATGACGGACCAGACTGTCGCCCTCGGCGACTCTGGACGGTGCCGCGACCAGCGCCTGGCGGGCGGCCTCGTGATTCCAATCGGCGAGGAAGATCTGGCCACCGTCTCCCTGGTGACGGGTCGAGGTCCAAGCCAGCTTACGGCCATCGGGAGTCGGCACCGGTAGACCATCGAAGCCATCGGTATAGGTCACCCGCACCGGCTCTTTGCTTCCTTCGACATCGACCATGTAGATCTCGAAGTTGGCGAAGCCGAGCTTGTTGGAGGCGAAGAGAACGTACTCTCCCGAGGGATGCACGTAAGGCGCCCAGCTCATCGCCCCAAACTCGGTCAGTGGACGCTGATCGGAGCCATCGAGCTTCATGCTCCAGACCTCCGCCGTCAGCCCTTTCGTGTCGAAGCGCCGCCAGATGATCCGCGAGCCGTCGGGAAAAAAGAAGGGACCACCGTCATAGCCGTCCACGTGAGTCAGGCGGCGTTGCCCCGAGCCATCGGCGCGCATGATGTAGATCTCGCCGAAGAAGGAAGCGTTCAACTCGAGCTGCTTCTTCTCCTCGGCAGACAGCGTACGGTTGTAGCCGTCGCGGGTCGAAGAGAAGACGATCCACTCGCCATCGGGCGAGTAGCTGCCCTCCGCGTCGTAGCCGCGCTCGTGGGTCAGGCGGGTCAGCTCGCCGGCCTCGTCGGCGGTCCAGATCTCCATTTCCGGGTCGTAGTCCCAGCTGTATCGACGCTCGTTGCCGGACTCTCGCAAAGCGTACTCCGCCGCCTGCAGCTCTTCGGAACGGGGATCGTGATGGGTCGATCCGAAGAGGACCTCGGAACTGTTTGGCCGAATGAAGGAACAGGTCGTCTTGCCCTGGCCGGGAGAGACGCGGCGACTGTCGCCGGTAGCCAAATCGAGCAGATA
>QIHU01000063.1 GCA_003231035.1 Acidobacteriota bacterium | reverse complement strand
TCCTGGCGCGTCGCGGCTCGATTCGAGCCCTACCCGGAGCCCAAGGCGATCAAGATTCCGAACATTCTCGGCACTGAGTTCGATTCCACCGCCCCCGGCCTCCTGACTTTCGAAATCGGAGGCGCGAGTTTTCAGCTGGAACCGACCGGGGACGCGCAAGAGGGACTCTTCGTCGTCTTCGGCGATAGCACCAACGGAGTGGAAACCTACGGCGGCGGGCGCTTTTTGTCGGTGGAGGCTCCCGTGGATGGCGAGGTGATTCTCGATTTCAACCGCGGCTACAACCCGCCGTGCGTCTTTACTCCCTTCGCCACCTGTCCGCTGCCCACGCGGCAGAACAAGCTGACCGTCGAGGTCAAGGCTGGGGAGAAGATGTACGCCTATGCCGGCCACTGAGCCGCTTCCCCCGACCTGCCGCGGGGTAGTACTACGGGTGGTGGCCCTCGCTGTGTGGGTGCTCACAGCGTTCGGAGCTGCGGTCGCGGCGTCTGAAACGGCGGTTCCCGAAGTGACTGGCACCCCGTTGTGGGTCCCCGAAGTGGCGGATTCCGCGCGGTTCTCGGACCGAGTCGAGCTCTACTACCGCTTGACGGCAGAGATCGCCTCCACCACGCTCGACGCGCGGGTGGAGGCGGGCGGTCGGTTGTTGATGGCTCGTGAAGGAGAGGGGCGGCGACTGTCGTTGCTGCAACCGTTGGAGCCGGCCTGGAAGTTCTATCGCGTCGATCCTCTGGGGCCGGGCGGCGAAGCCAAGATGGCCTCGGTGGTGACCCTGAAGGCGGGCAGCTGGCAAGAGCTGGAACGGGCCCGGGAGGCGGCGAAGGCGGAGGCTGCCACGAGGTGGAAGCGGTGGCGTTCGGCTGGGCTCGATGGCGGGCAGAGCTTTGACGGTAGCTTCGCCTTCTTGGTGCTGGGGCCGGCGCGGGGCCGTTTCGAGGTGGACCTGACCCGCGATGGACGGGTTGAGAGGGTCAGCAACCGGTTGACCGACCGCTGGCTGCCGGGTCCGCTCGCACCGCTGCTGGAGCGTTGGCAACGGAGTACTCAAGGCGGAACGCTCCCGCCCTCCGGGTACTGGTTCTGGGAGGCGGGTGCCGAGCCTTTCGCCTGGGAGCCGCATACCTACCATGCTTTCGTCACCGCGCTAGGGTTGTTGGAAGCGGCCACGCTGCCGGCCGAGGGGTCGACACCCAAGGGCGCGCCGCCGCCCAGCTGGAAGCAGGCGTGGCCGGGATTTGGCGAGAAGCTGGCCGAAGTTCTCGCCGTCTTGACTCCCAAGGCACGAGGTCGGTTGCGCCCTCGGGGGGGCAACACCGCCACCCTTCAGTTCACCGCCCGCCCGCTCGCCGACCATCGTTGGCTCCTCGCGGGCGAGACGCCGCCGCTCGCCGGGGCCAAGCGCCCGCGCGCCGTCTTGCAGGTTTCTCGTCGGTCGGTCTATGACCAGGAGCGCCAAACCACGGTGGCCGATTTACTCCGTGCGACGATGCGCACCTCTTCCGGGACCGTCACCCTCGAGGTGGGGTTCGAACCGGCGCGAGACGCCACGCCTGAGGTCTCCCCATGAACTATTGGAAGGGTGGATCCCTCGCGCTCGTCGTCTTGCTGCTCTGGGTTGGAATCGGCGCGCCGAGTTTTGCCTTGGCAACCCTCGACGCAGCGTCCCCGCCCGTGGACTCTCTAACCGAGGTGGAGAAATTCCACTACACCTGGAAGTTGTCCAAATTTCTCGGTTGGATCGCCGGTCTCTTCTTGCCCAATCGCGGCGAAGGCACCCTGACCTTCGAGCCGCTGGGTGGCCAGCGGATGCGCGGCGAGTTGATGATCACCTCGGAGGATTCGGAGTCGGGAGAGTTCTGGGGCTATGAAACCGAGATGGACTTGGAGTCCGGCCACACGGTGCGCGCGGGTAGCTCCTATTTCTACGATGGAAAGCGGCGCGACCGGCGGAGCGAGATCGGCGACGAAGGTGTCTTCGACATCGCCTCGACGATCTACTGGCTACGCCGCGAGCTTCCCCAGCGGCCGCGCCGCATCGAGGTCTGGTCGGATGGCAAGATTTATCCCGTGGTGGTGCAGCCGCGGGGCTCGTCCAAGCGCAAGGTGGGCAAGACGAAGATCCTCGCCCGGCGCTACATGATCGAGGGCGCGCCGGGCGGTGAACCGCGCTGGAAGGGGAAGCTGGAATTGTGGTTGGCCGCGGACGAGCGGGCGACGCCGGTTGAAATCGTGGTCCACCGCGGTCCCGTCGCCGTCCGTCTGAGGATCACCCCGTAGCGCCGCGGCGAGACTTTGCCGTCGATGAGCTATCCTTAGGCCAAGTTCGAACGAAACTCGGGGTCGCCCCGTATCCACCCTGCTTCCATGATGGGATCCACGGGAGGATCCAAGGAGAAATTCCATGCCGCGTCATCGCAGTTTTTTAGTCTTGCTGTCGTTGGTCGCTCTCGTCACTCTGCTGGGTTGCGGCTCCCCTGAGTCGGCCGACGAGCCCGAGCCGGTCGCGGCGGTGGTCGAGCCTCCGCCGGTCGCCGCGGCACCCGCCACCGCCACCGCCACCGCCGCGCTGAGCGGTCATGAGGGCTCGGGCATCAGCGGTACCATCACCTTCACCGAGACGGCCGAGGGCGCTTCCTACGAAGCGCACATCAATGGCCTCTCCGGGGCCGGTAGCCATGGTTTTCATATCCACCAGACGGGCGATTGCAGCTCGGACGACTTCAAGTCGGCCGGCGGCCACTTCAACCCGGCCGACACCCTTCACGGTGCTCCCACGGACGATGAGCGGCACGCGGGCGACCTCGGCAATATCGAGGTCGACGAGAGCGGCCACGGTTCTCTACTCGGTAGCTCGAACTTGATCACCGTCGGTGCTGGCGCCAATTCGGTCGTCGGGCGGGGGATCATCCTTCACGAAGGCACCGACGATCTGGTGTCGCAGCCAACGGGCGCGGCCGGAGCGCGACTCGCCTGCGGCGTCGTGCAAGGTGACTCTTGAGCTGGGCCCGGGCTCGTGGCGAGTGGCTGCTGCTGCCGCTCGCCGCTTGGGTCCTTGCTTGTGGAGGAGGGAGTGGCGCGCCTTGGCAGGCGGCGAGCGCCGACTCGTCCGCGGCGCCTGGCGACTCACTGATGGCCCTGGTCAAGTCCGCGATCGAGATCGACCCGCCAGCGGCGCAAGGCGCCTTTGCCCCCGACTGGAGCACCGGCGAGGAGCTTGCCTTGACTTGGATCGAGTCGTCGTCTCAAGGGCACCACCGGGTTCGGATCGCGCAGTGGACTGCTGAAGGCTGGGCGCCGGCCGTGACGGTGACCGAGGGCGACCGGTTTTTCGCCAATTGGGCCGACTTCCCCGCTGCCGTCCACGCCGCGGACGGCACCCAGGTGGTGCACTGGCTGGAGAAGAACGGCAAGGAAACCTACGCCTACGGGCCGCAGATGGCCCGTTCTCTCGACGGTGGGACGAGCTGGCAACGGCTCGGACCTCTGCACGACGATGCCAGCGAGACCGAGCACGGTTTCGTCTCCTGGCTGGCCGAAGGGAAGAGCTTGCGCGCCTTCTGGTTGGACGGCCGGGCGATGGCCGAGGAGGGTCCGATGGCGATTCGCACCGCTTCGTTGGCGCCGAGGCGCGAGGTGGGATCGCCGCCGCCGGCCAACGAGGTGCTGGACGAGAGAATTTGCGAATGTTGCTCGACCAGTGCCGCAATGACCAGTTCGGGACCGGTGGTCGCCTACCGCGATCGTTCGGACGAGGAGGTCCGCGACATTAAGCTTGTGCGCCGCGTCGAGGGTGGCTGGAGTGAGCCGATCGTGGTGGGGGAGGACGGTTGGAAGATCCCGGGTTGTCCGGTGAACGGCCCGGCGGTGGCGGCCGAGGGCGAGTCGGTCGCCGTGGCTTGGTTTACCGCCGCCAAACCCACGCCGCGCGTTCAGGTCGCTTTTTCACGCGATGGCGGAGCGAGCTTCGAGGCGCCAATCGTGGTCGACGACGGCCGGCCGCTGGGGCGGGTGGATCTCGCCTTGACGGCCGAGGCCGTGGCCATGGTGAGTTGGCTGGCGGTCAATCCACAAGACAACGGCCTGGCCGATCTACGGCTGGCCTCGGTGGTCGCCGCGGCGACTGCGCCGCCGAGTTCCCAGGTCGTAGCTTCCACCACCAGCGCCCGCACTAGCGGCTTTCCGCGTCTCACTCGGCGCGGTGGCAGTCTCTACCTGGTCTGGGTCGACCTCGGCGAGGACCGATCGAAATCCAGGGTGCGAGCTTTGCAACTCCCCGCCTACCCCGACGATGGCTGATCAGCTCGACAAAATCTCCGCTCGCGCGAGCCGCCTGGCGCCGCGCATCGTTCTTCCCGAGGCTGAGGATGAGCGCATCGTCCAGGCGGCGCGCCGCGCGGCGGCCACCGGCTTGTGCCAGCCGGTACTGGTGGTGACCAAAGAAACGCCACTGTTGCCTGAGATGACGGGGGTGGACGTGGTCAGTCCCGACGGCGATCCTCGCTTCGCCGAGCATGTCGAGTTCCTGCGCGCGCGGCTTGAAAAGCTCGACCGTAAGCCCGAGGAGGCGGCCCAGCTGGCAGCTGATCCGCTCTACTACGCCACCCTCTTGGTGGCTCAGGGCGAAGCGGAGGGCGCGGTGATGGGGGCGCGAGCGACCACTGCTGAAACCCTGCGCCCCTGCTTGCGGGTGATCGGACCGCGGCCCGGTCTTCAGTGGGTTTCTTCCTGCTTCTTGATGGCCTTCCCCGATGGCCGAACGCTGATCTATAGCGACTGCGCCGTGGTGCCGGATCCCAGCGCCGAGGCTCTAGCCGATATCGCTGAGGCGGCGGCGGCGAGCTGTCGGCTGTTACTGGAGCGGGAGCCGCGAGTGGCTTTACTCTCCTTCTCGAGCCATGGCAGCGCTCACCACCCGAAAGTGGAGAAGGTGCGCCAGGCGGCACTGCTCTTGCGCCAGAGAGGGGTGGATTTCGTTTTCGACGGCGAGCTTCAGGGCGACGCGGCGTTGGCTCCCGAGGTGGCGGCGCGCAAGGCGCCCGAAAGCCCGCTGATGGGCAATGCCAACGTTCTGATCTTTCCCGATCTCGACGCTGGCAACATCGCCTACAAGCTCAGCCAGAAGCTAGCCGGCGCGCGTGCCATAGGCCCCTTGCTCCAGGGGCTGGCGGCGCCGATTCATGATCTTTCGCGGGGCTGCACGGTCGACGACATCTTAGGAGTGATGGCGGTGGCGGCCCTGGGCAGTGGAGGTGGCGGGCAATGAAAGTGTTGGTCCTAGGTGGCGGCGGTCGCGAGCACGCGCTGTGCTGGAAGCTCAAGCAGAGTCCGCTACTCAGCGAGCTCTACTGCGCCCCAGGAAACCCTGGAATCGCCGAGCTGGCCGATTTGGTACCGATCCGCGCCGAGGACTCCAGCGAGCTGGCGGAGTTCGCCGCCGGGCTGGGGGTGGGGCTGACGGTGGTCGGTCCCGAGGTGCCCTTGTCGATGGGCTTGGTCGATGAATTTGAGCGTCGCGGCCTGCTGGTCTTCGGTCCCAGCGCGCGGGCCGCTGAACTGGAAGGCAGCAAGGTCTTCGCCAAACAGTTCATGGAGCGTCACGCCATCCCCACCGCCGCTTTCGAAGTGGTACACGATGAGCGCGAGGCTCGCCGGGCGGCGAAGCGGTTCGGCTTTCCGGTGGTGCTCAAGGCGGACGGTCTCGCGGCCGGCAAGGGGGTGCTGATCGCCGCCGGCAGTGCCGAACTGGAGGCGGCGCTGGTGGCCCTCTTCGAAGAGCGTCAGTTTGGTTCGGCGAGCGCGCGGGTGGTGGTCGAAGAGTGTCTACAGGGCGAAGAGGTTTCGATTTTGGCGCTCAGCGACGGCAGTCGTCTGTTGCCGCTGGCCACCTCCAAGGACTACAAGCGCATCGGCGAAGAGGACAGCGGCCCCAACACAGGCGGGATGGGGGCGCATAGCCCGTCGATGGTCCTCACCTCTGAACAGGGTTCCGAGATCCTCGATCGGGTGATGCGTCCCACCGTGGCCGGCATGGCCAACGAGAATCGGACCTTTCGCGGAGTCCTCTACGCGGGAGTGATGATGACCGCCGATGGACCGCGGGTGCTCGAGTTCAACGTACGCTTCGGCGATCCCGAGACGCAGCCACTGATGATGCGCATGGAAGGCGACTTGCTGCCGGTGTTGCTCGCTGGCGCCCGCGGAGACTTCGGCTCGGCGAAGGTCGGTTTTCGCCAAGAGGCGGCGGCGTGCGTGGTGCTGGCCAGCGAGGGCTACCCCGGATCGCCAGTCAAGGGCGAGCCAATCACGGGGATCGAGGAGGCCCGCCGGCAGCCAAGGGTCGAGATCTTTCACGCCGGTACGACGATCGTTGACGACACCTTGGTGACCCACGGCGGAAGGGTGCTCAGTGCCTGCGCCACCGGTGCGAATCTGGCCGATGCATTGCGCCGCGCCTACCTCACGGCGGCCCAGGTCGACTGGCCGAGCAAGCTCTATCGCCGAGATATCGGGCGCCGGGTGATCGAGCTGACCTCTTCAAACTGAAAGGGCTTCAACTGAAAGGCCTTCGTTGACTTCACTGAGGGTCGGCAGCCATAATGGCATGATCTTCAAGAGGCACAGTTCAGATCCAAGCGAGGGTCTGTGGCCCCATCCTAGAATCTCCGCGTGACCGTGCGCGCTTGGCGTACGGCAACCTGGTTTGCATAAGCGAGTTTACTCCAATGTCTGGTTGCTCCGGCTGCTCGTTCAAAGGTCTGTCCACCGCGATCGAGGATAGTTTTGTTGGCGTTCGCTTCGGCGAAGAGACCAACTTGACTCTCTGCGCCACCCAAAACGCGATCTATGCCCAGGGCGATCGGGTGCTGGTTGAAGTCGAACATGGGCTGGCTTATGGGCGTGTCGAGCGCTCGCCGATGGTGGTCTTCAAGCCGTGTCAGAAAACGAGCGCCAAGACGGTGGTCCGAGGGGCAACGACGGACGACGACCGGGCTTATGACCGGCAGGTGGGCAACGAGTCACAAGGTAAGCTCTTCTGCCAGCAACGCTCGCGCAAGCTGGGGCTGGAAATGAAGGTCTCACGGGTCGACTTCACCTTGGACGCCCGCCACGCCACCTTCTATTTCACCGCCAACGGGCGAGTAGATTTTCGTCAACTGGTTCGCGACTTGGCCCAGCGTTTCAAAGTGCGGGTCAAGATGGTGCAGATCGGTGCTCGCGACGAGGCGGCGCTGCTCGGTGGGATCGGTATCTGTGGCGAGACCTTGTGCTGTTCCACCTGGCTGAAAGAATTCCGACCGATTTCGATCTCGATGGCCAAGCGCCAGAACCTGAGTCTGAATCCTTCCAAGATCTCCGGGCAGTGCGGTCGGCTCCTGTGTTGTTTAGCCTACGAGAACGATCAATACGAGCGGCCGAAGCGGCAGGATAAGTTAACCTCCAAGCCGAGAGGCAAGAACCCGACGGCGTTGCGGACGCCGCCGTCCAACCCAGTTGGTGGGGGTGAATCGCGAGGGGCGAGTCGGTCATGACGACGGCCAACCGCCGGCTGATTCGCCCGGATGCCCCGGAGTCCAGACGCGACTCGACCGTGCGCTCGGTGCGCCGCAAGCAAGCGCCGCCGGAGCAGACCCACGCCGAGGAGTACTACTACCTCAAACAGATGACGGCGAAGACGCCGATGGTGGTGGTCCTGACCAACGACGAAGAGCTGGTCGGCTGGATCGAGTGGTACGACAAGGGAGCGCTCAAACTCAACCGTCGCAAGGGTCCCAACCTTCTGATCCGCAAAGACTCGATCCGCTACATGTACAAAGAGGAAGAGCTCAAGCAAGGTCGGCGCACCGGGAGGCGAAGCGGCGGTGAGAAGAGCAGCGGCTGAATCGACCCCGGAGGCCGGGGGCAAGCGGCGAATTCTAGCTCTGACGCAGGGTGATCCGGCGGGGATCGGACCGGAGATCTTGATCGCGGCGACGCTCGGCGAGGGGGCTGACTCGGGTGGCGACTACTTACCCATCCTGGTGGTCGAGCGCTCGGCGCTCGCACCGTTGCGTGGTTGTCTGTCGGGGATCGAATGGGATCGCCTGATCGAGGTAGAACTCGGCGACGACCCGAGGCGGGGGCGCGCTCGACTAGCGGCGCTGCCGCGCGATGCGGTGGCACTTGTCGATCCGGTGGCGCGTCGCCGCCCGGTGATCCCGGGACAACCGGGGGCCGCGGATGCGGCCGGGGCGGTGGCGGCACTCGACGCCGGAGTAGGACTGGCCAAGAGTGGAATTGCCGATGGGCTGGTCACCGCGCCGGTGTCGAAAGAGGTGATCGCTCGTCACCACCTTGCCGGCTTTACCGGCCACACCGACTATCTCGCCGCTGGCTGTGGGCTGGAGCGCTACGGCCGTGACTACTTGATGGCTTTTTTGGCGCCAAGGCTGCAAGTGGCACTACTCTCAACCCACCTGCCGTTGGTCGACGCGATTGAGGGGGTCACCCGTGAGGCGCTCGGCGAAGCGCTCGACTGCTTGCAGCGCCATGCCGGCGGGAGGATCGCGGTGGCGGGGCTCAATCCCCATGCTGGGGAGGGTGGGTTGTTGGGGAGCGAGGAGGGTGAAACGGTGGCGCCCGCGGTGGTGGCCGCGCGCGCTCGGGGCATCGACGTGCACGGCCCCGAGAGTGCCGACTCGCTCTTTGCCCGGGCCCGGCGCGGCCAGTTCGACTGGGTTCTGGCCCTGTACCACGATCAAGGGTTGATCGCCGTCAAGACGGCCGCTTTCGGTTTGGCGACCAACTGGACGCTCGGCCTGCCCTTCCTCAGAACCTCGGTCGATCACGGCACCGCCTTCGACCTCGCCGGCAAGGGGCTTGCCGACTCCGCGCCCCTACGAGCGGCGATCGAGACCACACTGGGCCTGCTGGGCGGAGAGTTGCCCATGGGTGCGCGGAGAAAGGGCCCGAGGGAATAGGGTGTAACTCCTTCGCTGCCGCGTCGCCTACACCTTCGAAGCGAAATGGATTGTGAGCCGGTCCCACCGGCACGGAGCGAAGGAGACTCGATCGATGGCGACCCTCGATGAAGTTTGGAAGCAGTTGCAGCTCATCACCGCCCAGCTGGCTACGTTGAGCGAGCGTTGCGACCACCATCACGCGCGGTTGGAGACGCTCCAGGGGACCCTCAACGACGGTCTCGCTACCCTGGCCACTGGCTTGCGACGGAGTCTGGATGGGCAGGTGCAAACCCACGAGCGGCTGGCCTTCCAGGCGGTGCAGGGGCGTACGGTGATTGCCGGGCTCGATACGATTTCGCGGGATACGCGGCGGTTGGCTGGGCTTGGGGATTTGCGGCCGGAGGTTGTGGGGAGAGCGGCTGTGCTTCTGCCGGCGGCCTAACCTTACGGAGTCGAGGTCTCACCCGTCGAGTTCGCGTCACCCGCACAGTGGCCGGGCGGCTGCGAACTGGCTGGTAGGACTCCTTTGTCGGCTCGCTCCGGGCGGTCGCGCAACTCATCGCTTCGCTCTTCAGACAATCACGCCCGCTTGTCCGGCGCGAGCCGATCCGTGCCCTCCCCTGGCTGGTGCCCGTAGCCTTAGGCCACTGTGCGGGTGACGCGAACTCTTGTGTGGAGTGTTTTTTTCGTCCTCGCGTCTCGCTTCGCTCGACTCTCGGTACCGCTGTCCGATAGTAACGGCCGTTAGCTCGCGCCTCTTCCGGAGAGGACTACGGGGATCGTCTTCAGGAGGATCTTGAAGTCTAGGCTTGGGGACCAGGAGTCTATGTATTCGAGGTCGAGCTCGATCCAGCGGTCGAAGTCGATTTCGTTGCGCCCGCTGATCTGCCAGAGGCAGGTCAAGCCCGGTTTCATCGCCAGGCGGCGGCGTTGCCAGCGTTGGTACTTGGCGACCTCTTCGGGGATGGGTGGGCGGGGGCCGACCATGCTCATGTCGCCGCGCAGGACGTTCCACAGTTGGGGTAGTTCGTCGAGGCTGAACTTTCTGAGGAAGCGGCCGAGGAGGGTGACGCGGGGGTCGCGGCGCAGTTTGAAGACCGGGCCGTCCATCTCGTTGAGGTGCTCTAGCTCGGCTCGGCGTTGTTCGGCGCCTTCGACCATGGTGCGGAATTTGTACAGGGTGAAGCGTCGTCCGTTGAGGCCGCAGCGGGTTTGAGAGAAGAGGACTCGGCCGCCGCCGGAGGTGAGTTTGATCGCTAGGGCGACGAAGAGCACGACCGGTAGGCCGAGGAGCATCAGTAGGCAGGAGATCGCCACGTCTAGGGCCCGCTTGCCCATTAGCTGCAAGATGCTCGATGGGCCGGTCGAGAAGGTCAGCATGGGGATGCCGTCCAAGGCTTCGAGTTCGACCCGGCTCTGGGTGTGGGGGAAGAGGTTGAGGGCGAACTGAGTGCGGATACCGAGTTCTTGGAACATCAAGAAGAGATCTTCCATGCGATCCAGCTCGCGCCGGGTGACGGCGAAGACGACATCGTCGACGACGTTGTCCTCTAGGATCTTGGGGACCTCAGCCAGGGTACCGAGCAAGGCTAGCTGGCCGTGGCCAGCGGGCTTCGGGTCGCAACTCTCAGCGGTGGTGACCTGGCCGAGGATGCGGAAGCCCCAGTAGCCATGATTCTGGATCGAGGTGATGACCTCGCCGGCGGACTTGCCGGTGCCGACGATCAACACGGTACGGTAGTTGAAGCCGTGTGCGCGGGCGTAGCGCGAGGTGACGCGGATGGCCAGCTTCTCGGTGAGGAGCAACAGGCACGAGAGAACGGCGAAGAGAAGAATCCATAGCCGGCTGATCAGATCGCTTTCGAGCAGAGCTTGATCGAGCCGGAAGGCATAAATGGTGAGAGTGAAGATGACCGAGCCGAGCAGGCCGATGCGCAGGATGCTCCAGATCTCTTCGGGCAAGGGGACGGTGCGGTGGCTGCGGTATTGGCGCCCTTGCATCAGCAACCCACCCCAGATCACCAGTGCCAACGGTAGCAACGGCAGGTAGGTGGAGAGCGGGTAGAGAGGAAGGGGAAAACGATCGGGCGCAGCCCAGGGCAACAGCAAGCTGCGCAACCAGTAGGCGGCCAAGAATGCTAGGCCAACCAGCGCGAGGTCGAGAATGAAGATCGCTACCGCGAGGGTGCGGGCACGTTGCTTCAGCATGGTTCGATCGTCAGCATGATGGGTATGAGTTGGCTCCTGGAACGGTCGAACCGGCGCACAACGTTCTCAAGCATGCCGGAAAGTGTTGATTCTGCGCGTGGTGTCTATGGGATCGTAGCATTTCTGTCCAGAAAATTGAAGAGGAATCAACAGTTATCCGGCTAGCCTTTGGAACAACTGAGCGTACTGAGAGCTTACGGCGTCCCATGAATACCGATCCGCGGCCCGTTGCGCGGCCCGTTTTCCCCGCTGGCGCGCCGCGCTGGGATGGGCGCGCACCCATTCCAGCTGCTCGCTCAGGGTGTGGGGTGCTCCGGCACGGAAGTAGAGGCCGGCGTCGCCAGCGACCTCGCGGTTCTCGGGGGTGTTGTTAACCAGGACGCAGTTGCCGTACCCCATCGCTTCGACCAGCGCCGGGTGGGTGCCGCCCACCTCGGTGGCTTGGACGTAGGCCAGGGCGTTGGCCATCAGGCCGCGATACCCCTCGCCGTAGATCGCTCCAGGAAAGTGCACTCGGGCGTCGGCCCGCTCCTTGAAGGCGCGAATGAAGTTGCCCGCGTAGGGGGCGTCGCCGACCATGATCATGGGAATCTCGCCCTGGACTCTGGCGTAGGCTTCCACCACGCGGTGGGGGTTGTTCTCGGGCTCGAAACGGCTGACGTACAGAAAATAGCCACGGGGCTTGAGGTTCAGCTCCTCGAGAATCCGTGGAGGTTGTGGCGGATCGGGGTCCACGCCGTAGGTAATGGCGGTGGAGGTGGCGCCGTAGCGCTCCTCGTAGTGGCGGCGAATGACCTCGGCATCGGTGACCAGCACATCGGGCAGCACGCAGGCCAGCCGTTCGGACAAAGCGTAGACGGCGCGGCCGACAGCTCCCCACTTGGCCCGCCTCTTTTCGATGCCGTCCACGTGGAGCGCATGGCGGATTCCGGCGATCGAGAGCAGCGGCAGAAACAGGGCGTTGGCCGAGTTGACCACCAGGGCGGCGTCGAAGCCGCGGTGGCTGGCGTCGAGGCACGAGAGCAGGGTGTGAATCGGAGTTTCAAGATACTTGGTGCGCAGCGAGGGCAGCACCACCAACTCCGCGCCGCGGTAGCTGGTGAGCCCTTTCGGCGTGAGGTGCGAGCGGCAGTAGACGGTGACCCGCAAGCCGCGCTCCACCAAGCGGGCGGCGAGTTCTTCCATCAGGGTCTCGTAGCCGCCATAGCGACAAGGGATTCCTCGACTACCGAGAAGGGCCACGTGCAGTGGCCGCTGCCGTTCTTGGGTTCTAGGAGCGTGCATCCTCGTGGACCCTGTCATAGCTCGGTCTTTGGTGCTAGCGGCAAAAGGACTGTGCCATTCGTCGGTTCATAAGGGTTGTGAGTCTCGACGGAACCAGTGGTCAAGCTCGCGCGCGGGTCGGGTCCTGCGCGCTTGGATGAGCCGCCGATGGTGGGCGATGGCGCGGCGGTTTCGCCACAGCCAGCGATAGGCGGCCAGCGAAGAGCGCTCGGCCAGGAGTACGTAGAGGAGGGCGATCTTGTCGCGCCACAGCGTGGGCAGAAGGGTGAGGAAGAAGTTCGCCGCCGTCTGGTGGTAGGCGCGCAGCAGGTAGCGGTTCTTGAGCGAGTGGAAGTTGACCTCGGCCGGCATGTCGCGGCGGCGGGAGGGTAGATTGGCGCGCCGGTGCAGGGCCACGGCGCGGGGCTCGTAGATCACCTCCCAGCCGCGTTCGGCGAAGCGGAAGGCCAGTTCGGCGTCTTCGCGGAAGGAATGGAAGGCGCGGTCGAAGATCTCGCCCTCGATGGCCACGTCGTCGAGGGCTTGGCGGCGAAAGAGAGTGGCGGCGCCGGTGGCGCCGAAGACCCTCTCCGCCTGGGTGTACTGGCCTCGGTCGACTTCGCCGGAGCCGCGGTCGAGGTGGCGCCAAGTGAGTGTCAAGCGCATGCCACAGGCGTCGAGGATAGGCGGCGCCTCGTTCTTTCTTGTGCCTGCCGGGCCATCCAGGCGGATCAGCTTGCCGGTGGCCGCCGCCGCCCGTGGTCGTCGTCGAAGTTGGTCGAGGAGGGCCGAGACGAAGTCTGGGCGTGGTCGGGCGTCGGCGTTCAGGGAGAGGACGAATGGAGCGTCGGTGCGCGCCAGGGCCTCGTTCATCCCCCCGGCGAAGCCCAGGTTTTCGCTCAAGGGCAAGACGGTGGTCGCTAGCTGGTGGGCTGCGCCCGCCTGGCGCGCCGCTTCGGCGCTGTGGTCATGGCTGGCGCAGTCGACCACCACCACGGTGAGCGGTCGGTGATCCTGGCTGGCGATGGTGGCGAAGCAGCCGTCGAGATCGGTGGCGCAGTTGTAGGTGACGATGAGCACCGCGACGGGGGTTGGCGGTGCGCTCACGGTGCCTCCCGTCGTCGTCGCCCGGCTGTCTGAGCGATGGTCGAGGCCAGCCTTACGGGCCACCGCCAGCCGCTCAATGCGCCGACCGCCGCCCCTAGGAGTCCCTGGACCGCTACCTTTCGATTGCTGGCCCGTCGCGGTTGGCGCAGGGGTAGCAGGAGCAGCCTCGCCACCATCCCGAGGAAGGTCGCTAGGCGCAGGAGGGCCGCGGGGAGGGGGCCGTGATGTTTCGCCACATAGCGATGCTGGTTGCGCTGATAGGTCCACAGAAAGCCACCGTAGCCGAGCCGAGGCACGGTGGCCCCGAGGTCGTGATGAAAGTGCGCCGCCGGCCAATAGCGCAGTGTGTGACCGAGGCCCGCCAACCGCTTGGCCAGGTCGACATCCTCGAACCAGGCAGGGTAGAAGCCTTCGTCGAGGCCACCGATCGCGTTCAGGAGGTCGCGCTTGAGGAGCAATGCGGCGGCCGCGGGTTGCTCCACTCGGGCGCCACGGACCGGCTCATCCACCGGTCCGGGCGGCGGCATCATGAACAGCGTCTCCGCCATCAGCCGCCACCATGAGGGCAGCGGGCGCAACTGCCAGCGGTACTGGTGCTCGCCCTGGGCTCCGGTGAGTCGCGGCGCCAAACCGGCCGCCTCGGGGTGAGTTGCCATCCCCTCAAGGAGCTGGTCGAGCGCGCCGGGTAGCGGTCGGGCGTCTGGGTTGAGCAGTAGCACGTAGGGGCTTCGCGCCGCCTCGATCCCAGCGTTGACCCCTCCGGCGAAGCCGAGGTTGCGGCCTGGCTCGATCCGCCGGTATTCGCCCTCGGGCAAGGTTTCCGTGGAGCCGTTGTTGACCACCACCAGCTTGAAGCGGGGATCCTGGGGCCAGCTGTCGAGCAACTCGGCCAGCTGTCTCTCGTTATGCCAGTGAACGACAATCCCGGTGATCAGTTGGGATTCGTGGGCGACCTGTGGCGAATCCTCGGGCGGTGGCTGTGGTTGGCTAGTCATCGTCGCGGTCCGGCAAGATCGCGTGCCGCTGGATCGCGCAGAGGGCTGTGCTCCCGGCCCCGATGAAGGTAACTGGGCAAGCGCAATAAGGCACTTGCCCAGCCGGCGGGGATGGCGACCAAGAGACCGGGCTGGCCGAAGAGTGCCCGCAACCAGTCCTTGCCATCGCGCCAGAGGAGCCTGGGCAACAGTGGCGCGTAGTGGCTGCCGAGGTGGCGGGCGAGCACCAGGTGACGGTTGCCGTAGATCTGGGCCGAGCGACGAAGGCCGCGGCGCTTGCCGGTTAACGAACCGGCGTGGAGCGCCCGCGCGGTGGGCACTGCAAGGGCCGTCCACCCGCCATTGCGCAAGCGACAGGCGAGGTCGACGTCCTCGTAGTACGAGCCGAAGAGGGTGTCGAAGAGATCCTCCTCGTCGCGCCCGGCCAACCGCACCTCCTGCAAAGCCGCGCGGCGGTAGAGCGCCGCCGTCGCGCTGACGCCGAAGACCTCGCGGGTTTCCGCATCTGGTGGTGGCGGAGGTTCGCCGTGACCCAGCTGGATCGCTTGCAATTCTTCGTTCCAACCGAGGCCGTAGCCATCGGTGCGTTCGGGGTGGTCGAGATCGAGGTTGACCCCCTGGACCGCCGCTACCCGTGGATCATCGAGAAGTGGCTGAAGCAGGGCGCCGGCCCACCCGGGCTGGACGATGAGATCGTCGTTGACGGTGGCGATCCACGAACCCGAAGCGGCGGCGATGCCGCGATTGGTGGCGGCGGCGAAGCCGAGCGGCTCGCCGGTTTCAAGCCAAAGGTCGGCAAGTTCCGTGGCCAGGGCGAGAGGCTCCCGCGCTGGGCAGACGACGATGATCTCCATCTCGTCTTGGCTGAGCCCTTCGTCGCGCAGGGCGCGCAAGCACTGGCCCAGCCACGGACTGGCGCCCAGAGTTGGCACGATGGCGCTGATCCGCCGCTCAGAAGCCGCCGAGTTCACTCGATCCACTCCAAGTGCAGCCGGTCGAGCGCCGCGCCGTTGGGTTGCTCTCCCTTCGGCGAACCGGTGAGGGCGATGCCGATCCGCTCGGCCTCCGCCGGCCAGGCGAAGGTGCCCAGCTCCAGCCGTCGCCACTCGTCTGGCTGGTCCAGCAGAAGGGTGGTCAGAGGGCTGCCGTCGACCATCACATGCAACTGGGTGGCACCTTGTCGGTGGCGCACGAAGAGCACATCGAGGGCGAGGCGAACTTGGCGAGCGCGAGGCGCGGGAATGACCGGTGCGGAGAGGACCTCCCCTTCGCGCAACACCCACGCCCCCCGGTAGCTGGTCCGCAAGTTGGCCCAACGCTCGGGGTGGGCGTGGCCTCCACGGTGGATCACCTGGCTGTCTTCAAGCTCGATCCAACGGGTAGGTAGTCCTCGCGCCGCGATCGGTACCGTGGCGGCGGCCAGCAAGAGGAGAGCGACTCCCCAGACGATGGGCTGGCGGGCAAGCCACCGGTTGCGTCCGCGTCCATGGCGCCCACCGCGGGGCCACCACCAGAGCGCGGTGACCAGGAGGGCGCACAGCGGTGGCCACAGCCAGGTCGCCGTGCGTGGCCTGACCGAACTCGGAAAGAGGCGCGCGGCGTCGGCGCCCAGTCGGGAACTCAAATAATCGAGCAGGTAGGTGCGCCCGTCGGCGAAGTTGTAGGTCCATCCCGGCACCGCGATCCACAACAGAGCCAACATCAACGTGGCGGCGGCGAGAAAAGTGACCAGCGCCCGCGCGCCCGGTCGGCGGCGGTAGGCGAGGAGGGGTACCAGGGCCAGTCCGAGCAGGGGCAACAAGACCAAGGCGTAGCGGAAGGGCGGCGACCAGCCGCCATACCACTCGGCGCGCGGTGCCACCACCAGGAAATAGAGCGAGGCAAAGACGAGCCCATCGAATAGCACTCGATGGCGCCGCGCCACCAGCAGCACCACCGCTGGCAGCAAGAGCAACCAGATCGGCGCACAGGCGAAGAGGCCGTAGGCGGAGTCGAAGAAAAGGCCGGGGAACCCCTCCAGAAAATCTTCCGCGGCCCGCTCGTGGAGCTTCACCTCTTCCCATGAATGGATCTTGAGGGGGTTGCCGTAGATCGCTTGGTTGTAGAGCAGGATGGCGGAGCCGAGGACGGCCAGAGTCGTCCCAGTGATCAAGGCCGGCTTCATCGCTCGGCCGCTGTACCACCAGGCCAAGAAGAGCAAGGTCGCCGCGAGCAGCACAAAGCGCAGCTTGATCAGCGGCAAGAAGAAGAGAAACAGCGCGATCGCCCACCAGATCCGCCTCTGCTGATCCTTGTCCAAAGGGGCTTTGCCCTTGCGGTGGGTCAAACGCAGGATTCGGTCGAGCGTCACCATCGAAAGGAGGGCGGCCGGCACCTCGACCCACACCTGATAGGAATAGAGCAGGAGCGGTGGCGTGAAGGCCACCAGAGCGTAGGCGATCAGCACCTCACCCGGTTTGTCGGGAAAGTAGTGGCTCCCCAGGAGCAAGGTCGTCCAGGCCAAGGCGGCGCTCAGCAGGGCCATCATCGCCAGTGCACCGACTTTGCCACCCAGTGCGTAGGCGGGGGTGAGCAGGAGCGGCAAGAGGGCGTTGTGGCGGGAGTAGAGCTGACCCTCTTGGCGGATCGCCCTGCTGCGGTGCCAAGGGGGTGCTGGTGAACGCCTCCCAATCCGCGTCGGCGTAGTTGTTGGCCAAGTCGATGTCGAAGTCGTGGACCAAACTGTGGGTGACTAGCAAGTACCAAGGTTCGTCGCCGTCTGGTTGGCGTTGGTCGGTCGACCAGGGAATCAAGGCGAGATAGGCGATGAAGGGCAGGAGCACGAACAGCCCTGAAGGATGACCACCCCGCGCTGTGGACAAACGGCGGCCGAGCAGTGGGCGCATGGCGATCCACCGCGCGACCACATGGCTAGCCAAGAGGGCGGCTAGGCCAGCGACCAGGATTGGGGCACTTCCTTCAAGGCCGAGCGGGTGTCGGGCGGGAATGGCGATGGCTCCCAAGGCGGCGAGGAGAAGCTGGGTCTGCACCAGGGCCGGTGGAAGTCGTCGTCCCCCCGCTGCCCGGCTCTCGCGGCCGACCCACCACAGTCCGGCGAGGATCACCGGCATCAGGGCCAAGGTGCCGCCGAGCG
>QIHU01000534.1 GCA_003231035.1 Acidobacteriota bacterium | reverse complement strand
CGACTTTGACCCCACCAAAGCCAACCCGGCGTTCGTCTTCGGACAGCGAGGGCACCGAGCTTCCTTCCACCGCCAGACGAAGTTCCCAGGGCTCCAGTTTTGGCGCCACACCTAGACCGGTCATCGTCGCCAGCGCCGCGGTGTGTTTCATCGCCCAGGCTTCAGGCTCGTCAAAGTCGAGTTCCTGCTCGAAGATGAGCACCGTTTGCGCCGCCAGAGGGGGGGCACAGGGCCACCAAGATCAAAGCCGGTAGATTCAGGTTCGAGGTTCGGTTCACGGCGTCTCCTCCATGGGTGATCGGCGGCGCTAGCCGACGGCCAGCGCCACTCCAAAGCGTAGGTGCCTCTAAGGAGGGCGATGGTTCTACCTGAAATCGAGAATGAACCTCTCTGGGGCCAATCGGTACATACTGACGCAACCGTCTGACCATGAAGAACTCACCCGACGACCTACAGCTCTTGCGCCGAGTGGCCCGCCAGGACCGCGAGGCTTTCGAGGAACTCTACCAGCGCTACTACCGGCGACTCTTCTCGTTTGTCTTCCGGGTCACCCGGCGGGCGGAGATCGTCGACGAAGTGGTCAACGACGTGATGCTCACCCTGTGGCAGTCGGCGGATCGCTTCGCGGAGCGCTCCAAGCCCTCCTCGTGGATCTTTGGCATTGCCTATCGCAAGAGTCTCAAGGCACTGCGCCGAATGAATCGCGACGTTTCTGACAACGAGGAGCCCTCGACGGCCACCGTGCCCACCTTCGAAGGCGATGGACCGATCAGCGTGATGATCCAGCGGGAGCTGGCGGGCGCCCTTGGCAGAGCCTTGGCCAGCCTCTCTCCGGAACAGCGGTCGGTAGTCGAGTTGACCTACTTCCAAGAGTTGTCCTACCGCGAGATTTCGGACATCGTCGGCTGCCCGGTCAACACTGTCAAGACCCGCATGTTCCACGCCCGACGGCGATTGCGCGAGATCCTGCCGGCGATGGGCTGGGAACAGCCCGCCCACGGGAGGAGCCCCCAATGAGAGGAGACTCCATGCGCGGTTCCAGTCAGCACAAGAAAAGGCACGATGACATAGATCGAATGCTCCCTTGGTACGCCAATGGCACCTTGGACGGAGCCGACCGCAAGGCGGTCGAGGACCACCTGACCCAGTGCGCCCAATGCCGCGAAGAGGTGGAGCATTGCCGCGGCATGGCTAGGACGATGCGGGAGGTTGGAGACGTGGCGCCCGAGCCGCACCCGGTGCAATTGGCCCGTTTGATGCGCCAGATTGACTCTCAAGCCAGTTCAGCCGCGCCGAACTCAGAGCTGTGGTCGGGCCTACGGCGCAACCTGCGATCCTTCTTCACCAGCGCACCGGTGAGCATGCGCTGGGCCCTGACCCTCCAGTTTGTCTTGATCGCCCTGTTGACGATGACCCTGCTGCGGCCGAGGCCGACCGTCGAAACCGTCGCTGACTCCTCCGCGCCAGCCGAGGCTGTTACCGAGCCGGCTTTCCGCACGCTCTCTAATTCTGGTGCTAGCCCCGAGCTCGCCAACCCCGGCGCCGAACGGGCGCTGCTCCGCGTGGTCTTCGAACCTAGCCTCTCGGAGCAGGCGATGCGCGAGACTCTGTTGGAGCTGCGAGCTGAGATTGTCGGTGGCCCGTCGACCTTCGGCGTCTACACCCTGGCCGTACCGGCGCGCGGCGCCGGGTCGACGCCGGTCGAGGAACTTCTGACCCACCTTCGAGAACAGGCCGGCGTGCGGTTCGCGCAACAAGTCCGTACCCTGGATGGCGGATCTTGAATGATGGCCCGTCTCTGCTGGCCGAGCCTTGCCACCGCTCTGGCACTCAGTACCGCGCTAAGTTTCACTGGCGCCTGTTCAACCACGGGTACCTCTCGCCCCAGCAACCTCGCTAGCGACCAAAGCCCGCCGGCCGTGGGCGCCGCCGCCGAGCGCATCATGGTCACCTTCGCCCTGGCGCCACAGGCGATGTGGAAGCGAGCCGTGGACGAGTTGGTGGACAATTACGAGCTGGAGGTCCTCTTTCGTTGGCCCTTGGAGTCCCTACAGCAAGAGTGCGTCGTCTTCGGGCTGCCGGACAACCGTACGGCGCAAGAGATCGTGGCTCGCGTCCAGAAAGACCCTCGGGTACTGCTGGCGCAACCGATCCACCAGTTTCGAGTACTCGAGCGACTCTCCGACCCCGCAAACTCTTCGCGCGCGGCCGCCTCGGGACCGGCCGGCTACAACGACCCGCACTCCCACCTCCAGCACGGCTTCGTCACCACCCATATCGAAGAGGCGCATGCCAAGGCTAGCGGCCGCGGCGTCAAGATCGCGGTGATCGATACCGGGATCGACGTGACCCACCCTGACCTAGAAGGCCGGGTGAGCAAGGTCAAGAACTTCGTCGAACACGACGAAACCTTCACCGCCGACGTGCACGGAACCGCCGTGGCGGGGGTGATCGCCGCCGGGGCCAATAACCAGCGCGGAATCGTGGGGGTAGCGCCGGGAGCCGAGTTGTTTGCCCTCAAGGCCTGCTGGCAAGATCCACCCGCTTCGCGCAGTGCCATCTGCGATAGCTACACCCTCGCCCAGGCGGTCGACTTCGCCATCAACGAAGGGGCCCAGGTGGTGAACTTCTCGCTCACCGGTCCGCATGATCCGCTCCTGGAAGTGTTGATCGACAAAGCGATCGAGCGCAACATCGTAGTTCTCGCCGCCGCGGACGATTCCCCGCATGGCGGATTTCCCGCTTCCCACCAGGCGGTGTTGGCGGTGCGCGGCGGTGGCCTAGCCCGCGCGGTGCGGGGAGCCACCCCACTCGGCGAGCGAGCACTCGCCGCTCCCAGCGAAGACATTCTGTCGACAGCACCCAGTAACAGCTATGACTTCTTCAGCGGCAGCTCGCTCGCCGTGGCGCAGGTCAGCGGCGTTGCCGCCCTTCTGCTGGAACGCGATCCAGAGCTGAAACCCAGCGAATTGGTGGCCTTGATTCGACAAACGGCACAGCCGGTGGATTCCGAAGATTCCAGCGCTGGGGTGCCCATGGCCCTGCTCGATGCCGGGGCCGCCCTCGCCGCGGCGACCGCTCGTCACTGAGTCTCCCCAGCGCTCGGTTACACTCTTGTGAAACCCGTGAGCCTTTGCCGCACCCAGAGGAATCGAACCATGGCGCGACCCAACCCACCAGCGAGGAGACAGATCATGCCGAGCCCGCTCAGCCGCCGCGGTTTTTCGCCCACCCGCGTCCTCTTCCCCCTGTTAGCGACGATCGCCTTGGGCCTCGTCAGCCAGGCGACGATCACCACGCCCGCCTGGGCGCAGCGCACCACCAAGCCGGTGTTGCACGGCAAACACTGGGTGGCGATCACCGGCAAGCCGCTGGCGGCGACCGCCGGAGCCTTGACCTTCGGCAAGGGGGGCAACGCGGTCGACGCCGCCTGCGCCATGCTCGCCGCCACTTCGACGATGTGGGACACCCTCGGCTGGGGAGGCGAAACGCAGGCCCTGATCTACAACCCACACACCGGCGAGGTCAAAGGGATCAACGCCCTCGGCGTCGCCCCGACCGGCGCCACGGTGGAGTTTTTCAAGGGGCGTGGGATGCGCTACCCGCCGGAGTTCGGTCCGTTGGCGGCGGTGACTCCCGGAACTCCGGGTGGATTGATGGTGATGCTGGCCGAGTACGGCACCCTGAGTCTGGCCGAGGTGCTGGCGCCGGCCATCGAGATGGCCGGCGGCTACCCGATCGAAGCCTCCCAGGCCAACAACATGGAACGGCGCAAGAAGCTGCTAATGCAGTGGCCCTATTCGCGTGCCCTCTTCCTACCTCACCTCAAGGCCGACGACTCCCAAGAGCGGGCCGCCCCCCACGCCGGTGAGATTTTTCGCCAGCCGGATCTTCAGCGTACCCTCCGCAAGCTGGTGGCAACCGAACGCCAGGCGCTCGCCGCCGGAAAGAGCCGCAAGGGGGCGATCCAAGCCGCCTACGACCGGTTCTACCGGGGCGACATCGCCCGCGAGCTGGTGCGCAGTGTCCAAGAACAAGGAGGGTTGATCACCCTGGAAGATCTCGCGGGCTGGCAGGTTTATATCGAGGAGCCGGTTTCGACCAACTACCGGGGGGTGGAAGTCTTCAAGCTGACCCATTGGGTGCAAGGGCCGGCGATGCTCGAAGCCTTGAACATTCTGGAGAACTTCGATCTCGCCACCATGGGTTACAACAGCGCCGCCTACATCCACGCCCTCTACCAGGCGATGAACCTCGCCTTCGCCGATCGCGATTTCTACTACGGCGATCCCTACTTCCCGCCCGAGGAACCGATCGAGGGGCTACTCTCCAAGAAGTACGCTCGCCACCGTTTCGCGGGGATCGATACGGCCCGCAACAACCCCGACGCCAAACCGGGCGATCCCTACCCCTTCCAAGGCGGCGAGAATCCCTTCGCCGATCTCCTCGCCCAATGGACGCCGATTCCTCCCGCCGCCGAGGCCGAGGGCGAAGAGGGCTTCCAGCAGGCTCTCACCTTGACCCACGACGAGGCTTTTACCGCCGGCACCACCTCGATCCAGGCCGCCGACGCCGAGGGCTGGGTGGTCTCGATCACCCCCAGCGGTGGCTGGATTCCAGCGGTAATCGCCGGTACGACCGGCATTGGCCTCTCGCAGAGGATGCAGAGTTTTGTCCTCGACCGAGCGCTCAACCCCTACAATCTGGTGGAACCGGGCAAGCGTCCGCGCGCCACCTTGACCCCCGGCATGGCCCTCAAGGAGGGCAAGCCCTACCTCTCTTTCGCCGTGCAAGGCGGCGACACGCAGGATCAAAACCTCCTCCAGTTCTTCCTCAACATGTTCGAGTTCGGGATGAACGTCCAGCAGGCGGTGGAGGCGGCCAACATCACCAGCTACCAGATGCAGAGCTCCTTCGGGGCCCACAAGTCCGAGCCCGGCCGGCTGGTGGTGCGCGACGATGTACCGCAATGGGTACAGGCCAAGCTACGCCAAATGGGCTATCGGGTCGAAACCCGAAAGCGCACTTCGGGACCGATCACCGCCATCTACTTCGACCGCGAGCACGGCTCGATGTGGGGTGGCGCCAGCGACTTCGGCGAGGACTACGGCATCGCTTGGTGAGGCCGGTCGCCCCCAATCTCGGCTTGACTCTTGCCCGCTCCTGATAAATAGTAATATCTCGATACTACGAGGCTGCCGGTACTACGAGGCCAACGGGACCCGGCTTACCCCGGCCTGGCTGGACCTTTCCTCCGTCCTACCTTCGCCCCCCCCGACTTCAGGAGTCACCATGCACCCGACGGGAAGAACCTCCGCGATCACCCTCGCTTGCTGGCTCGCCAGCGCCGCCCTCGCCCTCGCCCAAGACAAAGGCAGCGTCCCCTCGGTCACCCCCGGCTTTCCCAATGTGGCGCAGACTCCGGGGGCTATTTTGAGCGGCCTGAACGCGCCGCAGCAGGGCCGCACGGCGCAGATCGCGTATCACAACGGGATTCTCTTCACCGTGCCGGAGGTACCATCGAGCCAACCGGGAGCCGACTTTCAGGTGCGCACCTGGGACCTGAGCGATCCGGCCAACCCCATCGAGTTGGACACTCTGGGAATCACCCCGATGGCGATCAACGCCCACGGCTATTTGAAGAGCGGCGAGTACCTGGTCCTGGGGCCCAACTGGCCGCCGCAGGCTCCTTGGTCTTTCCGCGCCACCACCCCGGGAACCCTCGAGCGGACCATTTTTCCCGATTTGGCGGGCATCGGAAGTCGCGGTTCGCTCTTCCAGCCCTGGTTCGCCGGGCCAACCTACTGGAGTTACGACGCCATCGGCGGCGACGCCACCCTGTCGCTCAACGGGGTGCAGCTGGCGCAGTGGGATCACCTGGGCTTGACCGGCGTCATCGGCCACCCCTTCATCCTCGGCGATCTGCTGATCTTCGCCTCCGACCAGAGCCGCACCGGGGTGGCCACCTACGACATCAGCGACCCGGCTAACCCGGTCTTACTCGACGTTCTGACCACCGGTGGAGCGGGCGGTTACTGGCCCGAACTCTGGGGCGGCGACGGCAAGCTTTACCTGGTATTCCCCTACCGCACCAACGGCAACGGGTTTCGCGTCGTCGACCTCACCGACCCCAGCGACTTGCAGTTCGTCGCCGATACGCCGCTACCCGGCGACCAGGCGATGTACATCCAGTTTCAAGATGAGTTCGCCTTCATCGGTAGCCACAAGGTCGACTTGAGAACCTTCGAGTCGGTCCTCGATTTGGACGGCGCCAACACGGTGCGCCCCAACGACGGCGGCACCGGCATCGACACCAGCCAGTTCGCTCTGCCGCTGGGCAACTTGCTCATCACCGGCGGGATCGGCCCCAATGAGGGGATGGCGGTTTGGGCCCACCAAGCGGCGCCCGATACCCGCGGCCCCTCGGTGGGCTTCCACATTCCCCAGGCCGGGAGGAGCAACTACCCCAGCGGAGCGCCGATCAGCCTGTTGATCCACGAGACACTCGAAAGCTTCACCATCGTCAATGGCGTCAGTTTCATTGTCCGTCCACTGGGCGGCAGCGCCATCGCTGGCCGCATCACCTACTCCTTCGACGACGTTCTGACTTTCACCCCGGCGGGGCCGCTGCTCGCCGACACCACTTACGAGGTGGTGCTGCCGGCCGGCGGGATCAAGGACGCCGCCGGCAACGGTATGGTGGGCTACTCCTTCACCTTTTCGACCGGTGCGAGCGTCGGCGGCAACGCGCCCCCCACGGCGGACAGCCTCACCGCCTCGGCCTACCCGGCAGCCCCCGGCGCGTCGCTCACCTTGACCGCCACCGCCACCGACCCGGAAGGGGGCACCCTCGAATACCGCTTCGACTTCGGCGACGGTTCACCCAAGACCGCCTGGTCGACCAGCGCCACCGCCGCCCACAGCTACGCCATCAGCCGCCACTACGGCGCAAAAGTTCAGGTGCGCGACAGCGCCGGCTCGATCGCCACCGCCACCACCGTGGTCACGGTGCTCAACCCGCCGCTGGGCCCCGCCGCGACCGCCAGCTCGACCGTCGCCTGCGGCGATGCCGGGCGCCGCGTGTGGACGGTGAACCCCGACAACAACTCGGTCACCGCCGTCCACGCCGATACCCTGATCAAGGAGTTCGAGGCCGCCACCTGTGCCGACCCGCGCAACCTCGCTCGCGCCGCTTCCGGTGAGGTCTGGGTTACCTGCCACGGCGACGACCGAATTCAAGTCTTGAGCGCCAACGGCGCCGCCCTCGCCACCCTCGACACCGGATACGGCAGCGCCCCCCATGGGATCGTGATGTCGCCCGACGGCAGCGCCGCCTACGTAACCCTCTTCGGCAGTGGCCAAGTAGAGCGCTTCGACACCGCCAGCCGCCTCTCGACCGGCCTCCTGGCGCTGGGCCCGACGCCGCGCGCCCTCGCCCTCACCGCCGACGGCGCCCGCTTGCTGGTGACCCGGTTCATCTCGCCACGCCAACACGCCGAGGTCTGGGAGATCGACACTGGTGCCTTCGCTCTCACCCGCACCCTCCGGCTACCCAAGTTCGGCGACGTGGAGAACCGCGACACCACCGCCAGCGGGCGCGGGGTGGCCAACTATCTAGCCGGCATCGCCATTGCCGCCGACGGCCAAAGCGCCTGGGTCGCCGCCACCAAGGTCAACACCGAACGCGGCACCTTCTTCGCCAACGATCTCGACCAAGACAACACGGTGCGCAACGTCATCGCCCAGCTCGACCTCACCAGCGGCGCTCTCGTCGAGGCGATCGACATCGACAACAGCGACTCCGCCACCTCCATCGCCTTCTCGCCGCTGGGCGACTACCTGCTAGTCACCCTCCAAGGCAACAACGAAGTGATCGTCTTCGACACCTTCTTGACCGCCGCCGCCAGCGGTCTGGGCAGCTTCGTCACCCGCCTCGACGCCGGATTGGCCCCGCGAGGGCTGTGCATTGACCCGGTCACCAACCGCCTCTTCACCGGCAACTTCATGGCCCGCTCGCTCACCGCCTTCGAGACCGACGACCTCCTGCGCACCGGCACCAAGAACGTCGCCAGTAGCGAAATCTCGACCGTCGCCCTCGAGAGGCTGACGGCGCAGGTCCTGGCCGGCAAGCAGATCTTCTACAACGCCTCGGACCCGCGGATGAGCGCCGAGGGCTACCTGAGCTGCGCCACCTGCCACGTCGACGGTGGCCACGACGGTCGCACCTGGGATTTCAACGGCCGGGGCGAGGGCTTCCGCAACACCGCCACCCTGCGCGGCCGCTCCGGCACGGGTCACGGCAACGTCCACTGGAGCGCCAACTTCGACGAGATCCAAGACTTCGAGAACGACATCCGCAATGCCTTCGGCGGCAGCGGCCTAATGAGCGACCCCGATTTCACCGCCACCAGTGCCCCGCTCGGCCCCGCCAAGGCCGGCCTCAGCGCGGCGCTGGACAACCTCGCCGCCTACGTCACCTCGCTGGGCGAAGAGACACTACCGCGCAGCCCCTGGCGCAACGCCGACGGCACCATGAGCGCGCAAGCCTTGGCCGGACGCACCCTGTTCGAGGGTCTGAGCTGCGCCAGCTGCCACGCCGGCACGGGCTTCACCGATAGCACGCTGGGAGTCGCCACCCTGCACGATGTGGGCACCCTGCGCACCACTTCCGGCGGCCGTTTGGGCGGCCCCCTGCTCGGCATAGACACCCCTACCCTGCTAGGTAACTGGAACACCGCTCCCTATCTTCACGACGGTTCGGCGGCGACCCTGAGCGACCTCTTCCGGCTGGCCGGCGGCGAAGTGATCCAGGCCGAAGCGGGTACCCCAGCCAACGGCGCCTCGACCGTCACCCAATTCGTCGACCTCAACAACGACGACACAGTGCACAATCGCGGCTACGTGCGGCTCAACGGCGCCGGTGAGACGCTGACTTTGAGCGCGGTCGATGGCGGCTCCGGGGGAGCGGGAGCGGTGGAGTTTCGCTACAGCTCCTCCGGCTCCACCCCGTTCACCGTGACCGTCAACGGCACCCCGCACGGGGTCACCCTCGCAGCGCTCCCCAACAGTCCCGCTTGGCGCCACACCTACTGGAATCAGCAGCGCATCGAGAACATTCAATTCACCGCCGGCACCACCAACACCCTGATCTTCTCCACCCCCAGCGGCTTCCCCAACGTCAGCCTCGATGACGTTGTCATCACCACCGCCGGCGAACTCGCGCAAGCCCAACCCCACCGCCAAGTCTTGGCCCTGGCCGCCACCGACCAAGCCGCCCTCATCGCCTACCTGCGGCAACTCGACGGCCGACCTCCCGAAGGAGTCCCGAGCGACCTGTTCAGCGACGGCTTCGAATCCGGCGATACCGGCGCTTGGGACTCCGTCGTCTCACCGTAGCCGCCGAAGCGCCTACAGCAACGACTCCTCCTCGCACATTGAGATAGGGCCTGTAAGGCCCTGTGCGCAACCCCCACGACTCGCGGCTAGGGTAGACTTAGGGGGACCGTCCCGCTATCCGTCAGGCGCCGGCACCATCGATTTGAAACGAATCGAGGCCCAGCGACACTTGTCTGTGAAAGAACAGATCGGCTCACACGGCTGACGGGCGCATGGGGCCGACTACAAAGCAAATAGGGAGATCTCGGATGAAACAAAGTTCAATTCGCAAGGCCGGTGTGATGCTCTTGGGCGTCCTTCTTTTGACCACAATGCCGGCCTCGGCTGGCGAGTTCGCGGACATTATCGCGGGCCCCAACGCTATTAGCTTCGCCACCAACGTGGCCCACGGCGCCACCCTGACGGTGACCGGCCCGGACGATTTTGTCTTTCAGGAGCGTTTCGCCGCGGGCGATCAGCCGCTCATGGGCCTTTTCGACCGCGCCGGCTATCCGCTGGCCGACGGCAACTACACCTGGGAGCTGCGCTTGGCCCCGGTACTCTCCGCTTCCGTCCGGCAAGCACTAGCCGAGGCGCGCGCCACCGATGACGACTCGCTGGCGGCAAGCTTGCGCGCCAGTGGCACCTTGCCCCGAGAAGCGCGGGTCGACTCTGGATACTTCACCCTCTTGGACGGCGTTCTGGTGAGCGATGCGGTCCAAGAGCAACGGGCCGCGAACGCCAAGGGCGGCACGCCGATCGCCAACCTCGGCGGCGGCTCGCCGGACGTCACCTTCAAAGGCGCCGCGGGCTTGAAAGACCAAGTGATTCTCGATGACCTGATCGTCGACGGCAGCGCCTGCATCGGCTTCGACTGCGTCGACGGCGAGAGCTTCGGCTTCGACACCCTCCGACTGAAAGAAAACAACCTGCGCATCAAGTTCCAAGACACCTCCGCCTCCGCCTCCTTCCCGTCCAACGACTGGCAACTCACCGCCAACGATTCGTCCAACGGCGGCGCCAACAAGTTCTCGATCGACGACATCGACGGCGGCCGTACCCCGTTCACCATTGAGGCCAGTGCTCCCTCGAACTCGCTCTATGTGGATGACGGTGGCCGCGTCGGCTTCGGCACCTCGACCCCGGTGGTTGAGCTCCACATCGTGGACGGCGACTCCCCCACCTTGCGCCTCGAACAGGACGGCTCTTCCGGTTTCACCCCGCAGACCTGGGACGTGGCCGGTAACGAGGCCGGTTTCTTCGTTCGCGACACGACCAACGGCTCGACTCTGCCCTTCCGCATTCGCCCGGGCGCCGCCAGCAGCTCGATCGACATCCTCGGCAACAGCAACGTCGTCTTCCTCAACGGCGACGTCGGGATCGGGACGAATTCGCCCAGCCAGCAGCTGCACGTCACTGACAACGACGGCGGCACGCAGCTGCGGGTCTCGGAAACCTCAACGACCGCGGCAGCCCGCAACATCGTCGTCATGGAGAACAACGGCGACACCCAAATGCTCTTGCGCAACACTGGAGCTGGCGCGGACGCCTGGCAGATGGCCAACGCCAACGGCAACTTCAACATCTCGCTGCAAGGAAGCGGTGCCACCGAACTCACGATCATGGAAAACGGCGACTTGGTCACCTCGGGAACGGTGAACCCCACTTCGTCTCGCGATATGAAGGAGGGCTTCAGCCCGGTAGACGTCAGCGATATGTTGGCGAGGGTCATCGCACTCCCGATTACCGAGTGGAGTTACAAAGCGGACGCCTCGGCGATTCGCCACATCGGCCCCATGGCTCAAGATTTCAGCGGCGTCTTTGGGTATGGCGCCAGTGATCAGTATTTCTCCACCACCGACATTTCGGGTGTCGCGCTGGCCGCCATCCAGGGGCTGAGCAAGGTCATCGCGGAAAAGGACGACGCGATTCAGCGACTCGAAGATCGGCTCCAGGCCCTTGAGAAGCTGGTCCTTCAGCAGTAGTCTTACAGCCGTGACCGTGGGTATTCCCGCGGCCACCAACTCTCTTGTCAGTACAAAGGCCGCGGCCACGGAGAACGCTCCGTGGCCGCGTTTTTTTGCCCTACCCTTGACCTTGCGCAACGATGGACAAGCGATCGACCCTCGGCTGGGCTAGCGCGGCCCTAGTCGCCGCTGTGTACGCCACCATGGCGCTGCCCTTCCGCCTGGCGCTCTACGCCCAGGCGGGAGCGATCGTCGCCATCGTCGTCGCCGTCTTCCTGGTCGGTCTCTTCACTCCGGGCGTTCGCGGCCGGCTGCTCCGGCCGCCGCGCCCTTTTCTAGCCGCTGCCGCCCTCTACACCGCCGCCGCTCTGCTCGGCCTGGTCGCTGGCCTGGCGCAGGGCAACGCACCGCTGCTGCTGGCCGGCCAGTTCCTGTCGATGGTCTTGTTGCCGGCGGCGGGGCTCGCCGCCGCGAGCCTGCCTGGAGAGCGGCTGTTGCGACCCTGTG
>QIHU01000583.1 GCA_003231035.1 Acidobacteriota bacterium | reverse complement strand
CTAGAAGGAGGTCAGATATCGATCCTGCTCCCACGGATGGACGTGGATCAGATACTCGGAGACTTCCCGTCGTTTGGCGGCCACGTAGTGTTCGAAGATATGGTCGCCCAACGCCTGACGAATCACTTTGTCCTTTTCGAGCGCATCCAGTGCTTCCGACAGGCTGGGCGGGAGTTGAGCGATTTTCAAGCGCTTCTTCTCGCGCTGGCTCATGGCGAAGATGTTCTTGTTGACCGGCTTGCCCGGATCGTAGCCATGCTCGACCCCTTCCAGGCCGGCAGCCATCATCGCCGCCATCGCTAGGTAGGGATTGCAGGCGGGGTCAGGGACGCGAACCTCGCAACGGGTGGACATGCCGCGCTTGGCGGGGACGCGCACCATCGGGCTGCGGTTTTTTTCAGACCACGAGATATTGGTCGGCGCCTCGTAGCCGGGGACCAGCCGTTTGTAGGAGTTGATCAACGGGTTGGTGAGAGCGACAAAGCCGGGAGCATGCTTGAGCACTCCACCGATATAGCCCAACGCCACCTTAGAGAGCTGCCGCGCAGCCCCCTCGTCGTAGAAGGAGTTATTGCCAGCACTGTCCAGCAAGCTCTGATGGACATGCATTCCCGAACCGTTGACCCCGGACAGCGGCTTGGGCATGAAGGTGGCGTGCAGGCCGTGCTCCACCGCGACCTTCTTGACCACGAAGCGGAAGGTCGAAACCTTGTCGGCCGTCGGCAGCACGTCGCCGTATTTGAAGTCGATCTCGTGCTGCCCCGGCGCCACTTCGTGGTGCGCCGCTTCGACTTCGAAGCCCATTGCTTCGAGTACCAAGACGATGTCGCGCCGACAATGCTCCCCCATGTCGACCGGGGTCAAATCGAAATAGCCACCCACGTCGTGGGTATCGAGCAGCGGGTTGCCCTTCTCGTCGGTGCGAAAGAGAAAGAACTCCGCCTCCGGCCCGGCCACCATGGTGTAGCCCATCTTGGCGGCCCGTTCCACCTGCCGCTTCAAGGCCAGCCGCGGACACCCGGCGAAGGCTGAGCCGTCCGGCAGGTAGACGTCGCAGATCATCCGCGCTACCTTCGAGCCGTCCGGGTTGCTCCACGGGTTGACTTGGAAGGTCGAAGGATCGGGCACCAGCAGCATGTCCGATTCCTCAATCCGGGTAAAACCCTCGATCGACGAGCCGTCGAACATGATTTGTCCATCGAGCGCTTTCTCGAACTGACTGCGCGGAATCTCTACATTCTTGATCGTCCCCATCAAGTCGGTGAACTGCAAACGCATGAAGTGAGCCTTCTCGGCTTCGACTCTCTTGAGGATTTCGTCTCGATTCATCGCGACCTCCGTAGTGACCTGTTGAAATGGACCGTTTGGCGGATTGTAGAGATCACTCGCGTCGATTTCAAGAGTTTTTCCGAGAAATGACTAATATTTCACACATATCTTGCAGGAAACCACAGTCACCTTAATCTCACAGCGAGAGATCGTCACCCTCTCCTCGAACCTCGCCGGAGCCACTGGGAGACCACCTCCGAGCTCCGTGCGTTCACTCTCTAGTGTGCTAGGATCCAGGCCATCAAACCTCTGTTGATTGCCTATTCCTGGGGAGGAACCGGAGCCCATGCTCAAGCTCTCATTGTCTGAGATCAGCCTACCCAAGCTGACCTTTTGGGACCTGGTGGCGATCGCCGTCGCGGTGATCGGAGTCGCGTTGACCGGCGCCAATTGGAAGTCCGCCCAGTCGGGTGATGGCTCGACCGTCTGGCTCTTCGCCGGAGTCCAGCTAGCGATCTGCCTCAGCAGCCTGCTAATCCTCGGCAAAACGGCCAAGGCGGGCACCTTGTGGGGAATTCTCGCCGCGGTCGGCGGCACGCTGGTCGGCATGGGCGGGGTGCTGCTCGCCGCGGCGTTGTGGACCGCGGCCTAACCGGCTGAGAAAACGGCCAACCGGCGGCGTTGAATCGCCGTACAGAACCGCCACGGTCCGGCTACCGTACCTGTGTGCGAGACATGGTTCGCCGCCCCCGGCGGCCAGTCGCGGTGCACAACGAAGGAGACAGCATGGCAGCTCCAAGCTCCCAACCCGAATCGAAAGGTTCGTCCAAAATACAGATCGCGGTCAAGATCGTCGTCGTCTTGGCCGCGCTCGTTGCACTCTTTTTTCTCGGCCGTTTCGCCGCTCCCTATGTTGAGCAGTTCAAGACTTGGGTCGATGGTCTAGGGGTCTGGGCACCTGTGGCGTTCATCCTCGGCTACGCCGTCGCCACCGTGGCCTTCATTCCTGGTTCCGCGCTCACTCTCGCCTCCGGCACGATATTCGGCATCGGCTGGGGAGCGCTCTACTCGTTCGTCGGCGCCACTATCGGAGCCTGCCTGGCCTTTCTGATCGCTCGTTACCTGGCCCGCGGCGCCATCGAGAAGAAGCTCGAAGGCTATCCTCGCTTCGCCCAGATCGACCGAGCCATCGGCCGCGACGGCGGCAAGATGGTCGCCCTCTTGCGCCTGGTGCCGTTCTTCCCCTTCAACTTGCTGAACTATGCACTCGGTTTGACCGGGGTCAAATTCTTACCCTATCTTCTAGCCTCATTCGCCATGCTCCCGGGCACACTGGTCTATGTCTACATCGGTTCGCTCGCCGACCAAACGGGAAAGACTCCGCTCGAGTGGACCGTGACGGTCGTCGGCCTGCTGGCTACCGTTGTGGTGGTCGGCCTGGTCACCAAGAAGGCGAAACAAGCTCTCGACTCCGCTATCGACGAAGAAACCAGCGCGGCCGAAGCCACTAAGGAGCCCCACCATGGCTGAGCCACTAGCCCACCCGATGCTTCCCCAAGACGAGCACAACGAGCGGCTGATCGCCAACGTCCATCCGCCCGACTGGGTCAACCCCGAGCCCGCCGACAAGTACCACCTGGTGGTGGTCGGCGCCGGCACCGCCGGCCTGGTCAGCGCCGCGGGAGCCGCTGGACTGGGCGCCAAGGTGGCCCTGGTCGAACGCGAGTTGATGGGCGGCGACTGCCTCAATGTCGGGTGTGTGCCCTCCAAAGGGGTGATCCGCGCCGCGCGGGCATGGAAAGAGGCGGCGACAGCAGCGGAACACTTCGGCGCCCCCGCCATCACTGGTGAGGGCGACTTCGGCAAGGCGATGCGCCGCATGCGCCGTATCCGAGCGGACATCAGCAAGGTCGACGGGGTCCAGCGGTTCAGCGACCTAGGCATCGACGTCTTCATCGGCTCGGGCCGCTTCGTCGCCGCCGACGCGGTCGAGGTCGCCGGCCACCGGCTGCGCTTCCGCCGTGCCGTCATCGCCACCGGTGCCCGCGCCGCGGCGCCGCCGATTCCCGGCCTCGCCGAGGTCGACTACCTGACCAACGAGACCATCTTCTCGCTGACCGAGGTGCCCCAGAAGCTCGCCGTCATCGGTGCCGGCCCCATCGGCTGCGAGATGGCGCAATCCTTCGCCCGCCTCGGCTCCCAAGTCACCCTCATCGACATGGCGCCGCAGGTACTCATTCGCGAGGACAAGGACGCCGCCGCCGTGGTCCAGCAGGCGATGGTCGAAGACGGTGTCCACCTGGAGCTCGGAGTCAAGGTCCTCCGGGTAGAGCAGCGGAAGGTCGAGGGGGGCGACGGCGGTGCCATAGTCCACCTCGATCGCGATGGCGAAGAGTTCGAGGTCGCCGCCGACCAACTATTGGTCGCGGTCGGCAGAGCTCCCAACACCAACGGCCTGGGACTGGAAGCGGCGGGGGTCGAGTACGGCAAGCGGGGCGTGCAGGTCGACGACCGGCTGTGCACCAGCAACAAGCGGATCTACGCCGCGGGCGATATTGCCAGCAAATACCAGTTCACCCACACCGCCGACGCCCAGGCTCGCATCGTCTTGCAAAACGCCCTCTTCTTTGGCCGCGCCAAGAGCAGTGCGTTGACCATCCCGTGGTGCACGTACACCAGCCCGGAGATCGCTCACGTCGGCATGTATGAAAAAGATGCCACCGAACAGGGGCTCGAAGTCGACACCCTGACCATCCCCTTCGACGATGTCGATCGCGCCCTGCTCGACGGCGAGGACGCCGGCTTTCTTCGCGTCCACCTGAAGAAGGGCACTGACCAGATCCTGGGAGCGACCATGGTCGCGGCCCATGCCGGCGACATGATCGGCGAGCTCTGCCTCGCGGTGACCCACAACATCGGCCTGAGCAAGATCGCCTCGGTGATTCATCCCTACCCCACCCAGGGAGAAGTGATAAAAAAGATCGCCGACCTCTACCGGCGCGGCTCGCTGACCCCCACCGTCAAGAAGCTGTTCGCCTGGTGGTTCAAGATCTTCTCTTGATTATCATCTCCTGATCCCGTGGACGGTCTGCTACTATCCGCCTCCTAGCGAGACAAGTTTGTGAAAGAGAGACGAAGATCCCCCCGTCACGCCGTCAGTGACGTTCGCGGTGTGCTGCTGTTCACCGCCGAGGCCCGTGTGCTCAACATGAGCCTCACCGGGGCGGCGATCGAAACCACGCACTACCTTAAGGTGGGCGAGATGCTCACCTTCAAGGTGCACCAGGGCGGCCAGCAGTTGAGCATGACCGGCAAAGTGGTTTGGTGCCGCCTGATCTCCACCCGGGGCACGACCAGTGGGGACAGCGAACCCACCTACAGCGCCGGGGTGAATTTCGCCGATGTCTTCACCGCCCAAGCCAAGGCGCTGCTCGGCTTGATCCGAGGGGCGAACCGGGTGACGGTCGAAACCCGCGTCACCGGCCGCTTCCGCCTTGAATTGGCCGATCCGGTCAAGCTCGATCGCGAACACCAGTTCTCGGTCCAGCAGATCAGTGGCACGGGAATGCTAATCGAAACCGGCCTCTCGCCAGCCCTCGGCTCCATCTTCGAAATGCGAGTAAATCTGGGCTCCATCTTCATGGCCCAGGGGCGCATCGTCCACCTCCAAGCGATCTCGACCCCAGGCCGACCGACTCTCCACCGTCTAGGCGTCGAGTTTATCGACCTGCCGGCCGAGCACCGAACCACCCTCGAACGCTACATCGGTGGCCTCAACCAGGAGCTTGAAGAGCCGACTGAGGTCTGACATCTAAGGCGGAGGTCGAGGGCTGAGGGTGAGTCGACCGCCGTCTTCCAGCCGGCCGGTGGCGCAGGACATACGCTCGGGGGCCGGAATCGATCCGTGCGGTGTGGCGTGCGGGACGAAACAGGCCGCGTAGTCGCCCGGCGCCAACTGACTGAGTTCGACTCGCGCCCCCACGCCGTCGGCGGCAGGGTAAGAGCGAGAAGGGACTATGCGAGGCGGGATCTCGACCCCTCCAAGATAGAGAGCCACGCGCAAACGAGTGCGCAGGAAGTCTTCCGGCTTGAAGGAATTGTAGACCGCGATCTCGCCAGAGGCCTGTTGAAGGGTGAGTCGCAAGGGTGAGTCGCCCACCGCCACCTCCTGAGAGCGAGCGCCGTACCCGGCGGCGCTCAAGTACACCGTCGCGGCGGTGATATCGGCGGGAACTTCGAGGGTGAATGAGCCCTCTTGATCACTGGTGGTTTGGTCTCCTCCGCTCGCCGGTGGACGAGCGTTCAGCCCAACCAGGGCGCCCGCCACGGGGCCACGCTCTGAAACCACCACGCCACGGACCTTCTTCATTCGGGAGCAGCGCAGCTCGATCGGCCCGATCTCCACTCCCTCGGCCAGTGTGACGCGGTGCGGTCCGGCCTGACAGGAGGGGCTGTCCTCGAAGACCGACAAGGCAACCTCACTCGCGGGCAAGGCGCGCAGCTCAAAAGCTCCCGAGGGGTCGGTCTCAACCGCATTGCCCAGCGGGTTGCTATCCGAAACCGCCACCACCGTCACCGCCGAGAGCGGATTGCCCACTCGGTCCACCACGCGCCCGAAAACCCGAGTGTCCGCCAACTCGAGGTCAACGCGGGCTTCGCCGGAACGGTCGGGATGAATCGTGGCTAAGATCAAGGTATCGAGTCGCGGTTTCTCAGCCACCACCACCACCCTCCACAACCCCTCGCGCGGCAGGATACCGGCGAAGCGGCCCTCCTCATCGCTCTCCAGCCGAACTCGCTGCGCCCCCGACCGGCCACCGAACCAGAGGTTGGCGGCAACGGCCTCCTCGCCCAAGGTAAGCCGGCCCTCAATGCGGATCTGGGGAATCTCGATACGATGAGTCGCGGAAGTTTCAAGCAGCCACGGTCCTTGGGCGATCTTGGAGTCGAAGATTCGGTTGCCCGCCGCGTCGTCAATATCGACCGTAACCTCTCCGGGACTCAACTCCTTCACCACCAATCGACCCTCCTCATCGGCGGGGCCATCGTAGGCGGTCTGCGCCACCCCCCCGTTGGAAGCGCTGTTTGCCGAACTGTAAACCCTGACTAACCACGGCTTCCCCGAAAGGTCGAGCGGAGGGTCGATTTCGAGGCTGAGGGTCAGCGGCAAGGTCAGAAGTACCGGTTCCGCGAGGAATGTCTCTCGCCGCGCCAGGACCTCAATGGGGCTCACGGTGGCGGTAGCGTAACCGGGCTGGCGAACTTCTAGTGCATAGTGACCGGGCGCCAGGTCGGTGAACTGTACAAAGCCGTCGCCACCGACTTTGCCTTCGATGGCCGCTGCGATGTTGCGCACCGCTTCGCCAGGGGTAGCGCGACAGCTCGTCGCCGGTAGGAGGCGGGCGATGCAGCTTTCCGAGTCGATCTGGCCTCCCTCGATGGCCACCCAACCCGCGACCGATGCCCCCTTGCGCAACTCGAAGACCGGAAGCGTCTTCAAACCGCGCGGCGGCACCTCGACTCCCCAACCGTAGTAAGGGACAAATCCCTCGGCCACTACGCTGAGGTCAACCTTGCCAGCTGGAAGCTCACACTGCCACTGCCCCTCTTCGTTCACCGGGCAGGTGAGCGAACCCGCGGGGCTCTTGGGCCGGCCGATAACCTCCGGTACCACCAAGGTTCGCACCACCACTTCGCGGGGTAGCGCCGTCTTCTTGCCCGCACCGCGCAGGGTACCGCGCAGGGTACCCAACGGCCAAAGTTCGAGTTCGACGCGCTGCGCATCGGAACTGCCGGAGACGGTGACGAGTTGGCGCTTCACCCAGAAGCCGGGCAGCTCCCCGGCCAGCTCCCATTCGCTACCCTCCGGCAAGGAAAGGGTTACTATTCTGGTACCGGAGATCGCCTGGCGAATCGTCTCCAAGCCCTCGCCACGCGGAGTCGCCACCAGAGTCCATTCCGCTTTCAGTTCCACCGGCACGGTGAGACCGAACTCGATGGTCACCGGCTTCGGTCCTCGGCTGGGCTCCTCGGCGGCGATCACCACGGAGGGTGCCGCTGCGCTCACCAGCGCCAGCAGGGCCAAGAATTTGGTTGCCAACAGTGCGGAGGAAGCTTCGCCCCTGCCGAGAGGAAAGTCGCCACGCCGAGTGACCAAGATAGAAACTCGCACTAGAACAAGGGTGCTGGCGTGCAGCTAAAGCAGGTCGCCGGGCAGAAGCCATTCGTCGCGCAAGGATTGGAGGGGGAGCCTCCTCCTCCTCCTCCGCCGCCGCCGCTACCCCCACCTGGACCGCCTATGACGATGATTTCCTCGCAGAATGCACCGCCAAACTCACACGCGGAGGTCAGAGCCCATTTCCCCCACACTACGTTGCACTGGGAACGGCCCATCTCGCCGAGCTTGGCCGGAGCACACTTCGCACTCCGAAACAAACCAGTTGGACCTCCACCGTAGTCGCACACCTCACAGTTCTGCGCTCCAGAAGTCCCACCCAGGAGCAAGGCAGCCGACAACAGAGCGAACGACAAGACCCAGCGGAAACGTGACATGGATCACTCCTTTTCTCAGTTGACCTCCTCTACCTCTAAGACCCTAGCACAATAAGCTGTAACAAGCCGGGACGCACATACTGGCAGCCCACCGCATTGCAACCCGCCCGGTTGCTCACCAGCGGCGAATGCACAGGTCTGCCGTCACCTGCTCCGCCGTCGACCGAAGGTCAACCCTCGCCGCCGTCGCGGCGCCGGAGTTGGGCGGTGAGGAAGTCGCGGTTCATGCGGGCGATCCAGTCGATACTGATGCTCTTCGGGCAGGCCGCTTCGCATTCGCGGTAGTTGGAACAGGCGCCGAAGTCTTGTTCTTCCATGCGGGTCACCATGCTCAGCACCCGGCTATCGCGTTCGACTTGGCCCTGCGGCAGGAGGCCGAGGTGAGCGATCTTGGCCGAGGTGAAGAGGTGGGCGGCGCCGTTGGGGCACTGGGCGACGCAGGCGCCGCAGCCGATGCAGCTGGCGGCATCCATCGCCAGCTCCGAGTTCTCTTTGGAAACCAGCGTCAGGTTGGCTTCGGAAGCGCTGCCGGTCGATACCGAGATGTAGCCGCCGGCCTCGATGATGCGATCGAAGGCGGTGCGATCGACCACCAGATCTTGCACCACGGGGAAGGCCCGCGAGCGCCATGGCTCCAGGTAGAGGGTGTCGCCGCTCTTGAACTGACGCATATGCAGCTGGCAGGTCGCGGTGGCCGCCTGCGGGCCGTGGGCCGTGCCGTTGATCATCAGACCGCAGGAACCACAAATGCCCTCGCGGCAGTCGTGATCAAACTCGATCGGGCGCTCGCCACGGAGGGTCAGATCCTCGTTGAGGACGTCGAGCATCTCCAGAAACGACATATCCGGGCTGATGTCCTTGACTTCGTAGCGCACCATCTTGCCGGCGCTTTGGGGGCCAGGCTGGCGCCATACGTGAAGCGTGAGATCCATTACTTGTAGCTCCTCTGGGTCAGCTTGACGTTGTTGAAGTCGAGGTTTTCCTTGTGCAGGGTCGGATCGCCGATGCCGTGACCATCGGGTCCCGTGGCCCCAGACTCCCAGGCCGAGACATAGCTGAACTCATCATCGCGGCGCAGCGCTTCGCCATCCTCGGTCTGATGTTCCAGGCGCAGGTGACAGCCGCAGGATTCGTCGCGCTCCAAGGCGTCGTGACACATCAGCTCGGCGAGTTCGAAGAAGTCGGCCACGCGGCCGGCCTTCTCTAGGGCCCCGTTGACCTCCTCGCCATCGCCCAAGACCCGCAGGTCGCTCCAAAACTCCTCGCGCAGTTGCGGGATCTTACGCAAGGCATCTTCGAGCCCTTGGCGGTCGCGGGCGATCCCGCACTGGTCCCAACAGATCTTGCCCAACTCGCGGTGGAACGAGTCCACCGTGCGCGAGCCTTGGATCGACAGCAACTTGTGGGTGCGCTCGCGCACCGCGCTTTCAGCCTCGGCGAAAGCGGCATCGTCGGTCGACGGCCGATCGCCGCGCCGGTCGGCCAGGTAGTTGCCGATGGTCATCGGGATCACAAAGTAACCATCGGCCAGCCCCTGCATCAAGGCACTGGCGCCGAGACGGTTGGCGCCATGGTCTGAAAAGTTGGCTTCGCCGATGATGAACAAGCCGTCCAGGTTGCTCATCAGGTTGTAGTCGACCCACAGGCCGCCCATGGTGTAGTGGGGAGCCGGGTAGATCCGCATCGGCTGCCGGTACGGGTCCTCGCCGGTGATGCGCTCGTACATTTCGAACAGGTTGCCGTAGCGCTCGGCGATGGTGTCGTGGCCCAGGCGGCCGATCGCGTCGGCGAAGTCGAGATAGACGCCCACCCCGCTCGGCCCCACTCCACGCCCGTCGTCCACCACCTGCTTGGCGTTGCGCGAGGCGACGTCGCGGGGCACCAGGTTACCGAAACTCGGGTAGCGAGACTCTAGGTAGTAGTCGCGCTCATCCATTGGAATCTGATCGGCGGGCCGGCGGTCGCCCTCTTTCTGAGGCACCCAGAT
>QIHU01000487.1 GCA_003231035.1 Acidobacteriota bacterium | reverse complement strand
GCTCGGTTTGGGGTCAGAGGCGATGTTTGCCACGACCCTGGTCTACAACACCAAGCGAACCGGTGAATTCACCTTCGACGGACGTCGGTACCTGCTGCGGCGGACACTGTTCCCGGAAGAGCCAACACCGGAGTACTTCGTGATCGACTTGCTGCAACACCACGGCATGGCCGGCGCCTCGCTCGCCGTCCTAGAGCGAGGCCTTGTAGCAACACTGGCCGAAGGACGTTGGGACCGGGATCTTCTTCGCAAGATGGCTGAGGGGTACGGCACCAAGGCTACGCAAGCCCTTGTGGAGCGCGCTGTTCGCACGGCCAGCTGGGCACCGTGAGTTTCATCCACGAGGACTCAGCCCAGATCATCCTCTCTTTGGAGCAGCTTCCCGCGGCCGACATGACCGTCGCCGAGCTAGCTCGGGACCAGCCCGAACGAGCCGGCCTTCCACTTAGCAAACCCCGACAAGCAACAGGCCGCGTCGCTAGGCTGACGAGTTCAAGATGGGTCATTCCGGCGCAGAGCACACCAGACCTTGCAGAATAAATATATTCTCAATATAGTCAGCCTATGCCCACCACCGTCCACCTACCGCCCATCCTCCTCGAACGGGTAGACCAGTGTGCCCGTAGCCTGAAGCTAAGCCGCAACCGGTTTATCCGGCAAGCATTGGAAAGAACGACCCAAGAGCAGATGGACTGGTCTCCGGTTTTCTTGACGGAGCTCGACAACTTCACTCCTCTCGCGGGGGAGGATAAGTTGTTGAACATCATCCAGCGCCATCGACGCAGCAAGAGTGCTCCGAAGCTATGAGGTACATCCTCGACACCAACATCGTCTCGGAACTGATGCGGGGAAACGCCGCGGCACTCGCCAAGCTCAGAGAATGCTCTAGTCAGAATGTCGCCCTGCCGCAACCCGTACGGGCCGAGATCGCCTTTGGGCTGGCACTGATGCGGAGGAGCCGGCGAAAAGCCACGTTAGAGCACCGTTGGGCTGTCCTCGCTCAAGAGTTGCGCTCGGCAAGTTGGACCGACGAAGTCAGCCAAAGTTTCGCTGAGATCAAAGCACTCCTCCAACGCAATGGCAACCTGATCGAAGACTTCGACATCGCTATCGCGGCCCACGCCACGGCCGAAGGCCACTGTCTGGTCACCAACAACACGAAACATTTGGCGCGCATCAAGGGCCTGCGGATCGAAGACTGGACCGACTGAGATCCGCTGGCGACGATCTCGAGTCCGTCCCCAACCTCGTCCCACGAAGCTCCCACCGTCCCGACAGCTTCCAGCTCCGCAGAGTGTCACTTCGAAAGTTTGCCACGATATGACCAGTCCTCTAGACTGGTCATATGAGAACGATCAGCGCTACCGAATTCAAAGCGAAATGCCTGCACCTTCTAGACGATGTCGCGAGCAGCGGCGAAGGAATCATCGTGACTAAGCGTGGAAGACCAGTCGCCACGGTCTTCCCCGCTGTCGAGCCAGGAGAAGGCAATCTGTATCCCCAACAGGCGTTGAAGGGCACGGTCGAGATTCTGGGCGACATCATCAACCCGCCACTACCACCTGACGCCTGGGATGCCGAGCGAGGCAAATCTGAGCCGTGAGCCATCTCCTCGATACACACATTCTCGTCTCCTGGGCCAACGGTTCAACCTCCGACCTCTCCGCCGCGCAACAAAGAGTTCTCAAAAGCACGGAGCCCAGCAAGCCCCTGCCGGTCCCCGAGCGACCTACCGAAACAACCAACCGACATACATCCCATACCCCGCGAGCAACAACACCCCCTCCACCCGCCCAAGATAGAGCCGGCGGCCGACGAGGAGCATGGGATAAGGCTACGCTAAGGGCGAGGCCGACCCAGAGGTCGATGCTGACGGCGGCAGGGTCTCCCGCGATCGGTTGAACCAGCGAGGTAACTCCAAGGACGCGCAGGACGTTGAAGATGTTCGAGCCGACGACGTTGCCCAGCACGATGTCGCTCTCGCGAGGGTGGTGGCGGGTCCGACTAGCAAATCGGCACTCCAGACCAACGGAACGAAAGGTGTACAATACACACTGCCGTACACCATCCGAGGAGACAGACATGAGAACCAATGTGGTCTTGAACAACAAGCTGGTCGAAGAAGCCTTCTCCCTCACGGGTGCGAGAACCAAGCGAGAACTCATCGACTTAGCTCTTCAAGAGTTGATCCGCGTTCGACGCAAGAAAGACCTGACCGAGCTCGCCGGCCGCGTCCACCTTCGCGAAGACTTCGACCACAAGGCCATGCGGACTTTGAGTCGTGATTCTGGTTGACACCTCCGTTTGGATCGATGTCTTGCGAGACGCTAGCGGTAGGCACGGAAGAACGCTCACCGAGATTCTCGGCGATCACGAAGCCAGCTTCTGCCGCTTCACCCAGCTGGAGCTTCTTCAAGGATGTCGCGATGAGAAAGAGTGGAACCTCCTGAGTTCCTATCTCGATAGCCAGGACTATGTAGAAACGACTCCCACAACCTGGAAAGGTGCCGCGCGAATCTTCTTCGATCTACGCCGGGTGGGCCTGACGGTTCGCAGCCCCATCGACTGCTGCATCGCCCAGCTAGTCATCGAGAGCGACTCCATGCTCTTGCACCGCGATCGCGACTTCACCACCATCGCTACTTTGCGACCTCTTCGACAACTCCGCGTTGACTGGAAGTGACCTCGCAGTCGCCTGCTGGGTGCGGGACCGGACCGACTAGCGAATCGGGCAGCACCCCGGAACAGCAGCTGGTTCCCGAGCGACCTACCGAAACAACCAGCCCACATACATCCCATACGCCGCCAGCAAGGCCAACCCCTCCACCCGCCCGAGGTACAGCCGGCGGCCGAGGAGGAGCATGGGCACTAGCGCCAAGCTGAGGGCGAGGCCGACCCAGAGATCGAGGCTGACGGCGGTGGGGTCTCCTGTAATCGGTCGCACCAACGAGGTGATGCCGAGGACGCACAGGACGTTGAAGATGTTCGAGCCAACGATGTTGCCGAGCACGATGTCGCCCTCGCGGCGACGAGCGGCGGCGATGCTGCTGGCCAGTTCGGGCAGGCTGGTGCCGAAGGCGACCAGGGTGAGGCCGATCACCCGTTCGCTGATGCCGATCGCGCGCGCCAAAGTGGTGGCGGAGCCCACTAGAAGATTGGCTCCCCACACCAACATCCCTAGACCGATCAGCACCGCCAGTGCCGAGAGCCACCACGGCCGAACCGCTTCGGTGAGTTCTTCCTGGGCCTGCTCCGCCGCAACGCTCGGGCCGCCTTGGCGCAAGAGGTACACCACGTAGGCCACCAATAGAACGACCATCACGGTGCCTTCGAACCGGCCGATCACGCCATCGCGCAGGAGCCAAAACGGAATCACCGCCACCGCGATGAGGATCGGAATCTCGCGCCGCAAGAAGCTGTCATGGCCCACCAGCGGACGAATGATGGCGGCGAGGCCGAGGATCAAGGCAATGTTGGCGATATTGGAGCCGAAGACATTGCCCAGAGAGAGTGCAGGCGCGCCTTGTAAGACGCCAATCAGGGTGGCGCAAAGCTCGGGAGCCGAGGTGGCGAAGGCCACCACCGTCAAGCCGATAACCAGCGGACTGATACCCAAACTACGGGCCAAATTCGAGGCACCGGAGACCAACACCTCGCCGCCCACGTAGAGCAGCACCACACCCACCGCCAAGATCACAAACGCCATGTGGCGAAGAGTACCGTTTTTTCTTGCCAACCTGTAAGCCGGACTTGGGATCTCGCGGCCAAGAACCGGAGGCTGGCCACGGAAATAGGATCCAAAAACCCCTTGCGCCCCCTCTCATGATCCTCTACAATTGCTGCTTGTGACGATTTTCACAAGCTCCTTGCGGTGCTCTGTGGACTCCGCTATGGTCACTGGGTACTCGCCCGACAAGTCATCCCCGGAAGAACACCAGCCAGCACATGACTGGTGGATCGTTGGGTCCAGTGTTGTCCTGTCGAAGGAAGGGCTAGATGGCGCAGATTTTCAAACGCAGTACGAACACCCTCGCCAAGGCGACGATCTATGGCGGTGTGTTCATCGTCGCTTTCCTGGTGTGGACGGGCACCGTCCTCGACCGCTCCTCCTACAACACCGGTCAGGGCATCGTGCTGGAACAACCCGTTCCCTTCTCGCACGATCACCACACCGCCGGCATGGGAATCGACTGCCGCTACTGCCACACCAGCGCCGAGACCTCGGCCTACGCCGGCATTCCACCCACCTCGACTTGTATGAACTGCCACACGCAGATCTGGGCCAACGCCGAGATTCTGGAACCGGTGCGAGCCAGCTTTCGCGAGAACGAGCCGATCCGGTGGCAGCGGATTCACGACCTGCCCGACTTCGTTTACTTCAACCACTCGATCCACCTAGCGCGCGGTGTCTCTTGTTTCACCTGCCACGGCAATGTGACCGAGATGCCGCTGGTCTACCAAGACCAAAGCTTGCAGATGGAGTGGTGCCTGGACTGCCACCGCAATCCTGAGAAGTACGTGCGGCCGCGCGAAGAAATCTTCAATGCCGACTACAAGCCTAGCGAGCCGCAAGCGGTGATCGGTGCCAGGCTGGTCAAAGAATACGGAATCGAGACGCTCGACAGCTGCTCGACCTGCCATCGGTAAGGCCAATGACTGTGAGCCCAATAGAGGACGGCATGACGACACTCGAAGAGACGAGCCCCAGGCCGGATCACGCCAGTTCCCCACGCAAGGGTCTCGACCTGGCCACCGTGCGCCAGCGGTTGCAGGACGCACAGGGACCGCAGTACTGGCGCAGCCTGGAAGAGCTGGCCGGCAGTGAGGGCTTCCAAGAGATGCTGCACCGCGAGTTTCCCCGTTTCGCCGCTGAGTGGCCTAGCGAGGAAAACGGCAACGCCGGCAACGGTGTTTCCAGGCGGGGCTTCCTCGAACTGGCCGCCGCTTCCCTGGCGCTGGCCGGCCTCACCGCCTGCACTAGCCAACCGGCGGAGACCATCGTCCCTTTCGTGCGCCAGCCGGAAAACTACATCCCGGGCCACCCGCTCTACTACGCCACCGCGATCGAGCTGGCCGGTACCGCCCTGGGTCTCCTCGCCGAAAGCCACCTCGGACGGCCGACCAAGCTCGAAGGCAACCCCGAACATCCGGCGAGTCTCGGCGCCACCGATGCCGTGGCGCAGGCCAGTGTCCTCTCGCTCTACGACCCCGACCGGTCGCAAACGCAGACCTATCTCGGCAAGATCAGTTCTTGGGAAGATCTCGCGGCGGAGATCCGCGCTTCGCTGCCAGCTTTGGAAGCGCTCGCAGGCGACGGGCTGCGGATTCTGACCCGCACCGTCTCTTCCCCAACTTTGGCCGCACAGCTCACCGCCCTAGAGGAGCGCTTCCCGAAGGCGCGCTGGCATCAGTACGAACCGTGCGGCGACCACGCCGCCCGCGCCGCGGCGCGGTCCAGTTTCGGCCAGCCGGTGAGCACCCGGTTTGACTTCTCGCGTGCCGACGTGGTCCTCGCCCTCGACGCGGATTTCCTAACCTCGGGCCCCGGCGCGGTGCGTTACGCCAAGGACTTCTCCAAGCGGCGACGCGCCGGTTTGGCCGAGGACGGTCCGCAAGGGATGAACCGCCTCTACGTGGCGGAGAGTTCGCCGAGTAACACCGGCGCCACCGCCGATCATCGGCTGGCCTTGGCGCCCAGCGAGCTGCTCCGGTTCACCGCCGCGCTGGCCACCGAGCTGCATGTGAGCGGTGCTCAGGCCCCCGGCGAACTCAGCCAACCGGCCCGCGAGTGGATCACCGCCGTCGCCGCCGACTTGACAGCCCATCGCGGCACCAGCGTGGTCATCCCCGGTGTTTACGCCGCGCCGCAAGTTCACCTTCTTGCCCAGGCGATCAACGCCGCTCTGGGCAATGTCGGCTCCACCGTGATCCACAGCGAGCCCAGCGGGGAGCGCGACGAAGATCAGCTGGAGTCGATCGGTCAGCTGGTCGCCGACATGCGCGCGGGCAAAGTCGACACGCTGTTGATCCTCGATGGCAACCCCGCCTACGACGCTCCCGCCGAGTTCGACTTCGCGGCGACCATGCTCGCGCAAGTCAAGACACGCATCCACCTCAGCCTCTACCGCGACGAAACCAGCGAGTACTGCCAGTGGCACATCCCGGCGGCTCACTTCTTGGAGAGCTGGAGCGATTGCCGCGCCTTCGATGGCACCGCGAGCTTGGTGCAACCGCTGATCGAGCCCCTCCACGGCGGCCGCACGGCACACGAAGTGATCGCCCTGTTCAGCGACATCACCGATGCCACCGCCCACGAGTTGGTGCGCCAATACTGGCAAGACCAGGGCCTCGACGAGGCCCGCTGGCGCCAAGCGCTGCACGATGGCGTGATCGCCGATACCGCCGCAACCGCGATCACCGTCGAGGTGAGCCAAGCCGCGGTGAGCGAAGCCTGTTCTCAGACGGCGACCGTCTCGGGTTTGGAACTGTGCTTGCGGCCCGATCCCAGCGTCTTCGACGGCCGCTTCGCCAACAACGCTTGGTTGCAGGAGCTGCCCAAGTCGCTCACCAAGTTGACTTGGGACAACGCTTTTCTGATCAGTCCGGCGACGGCTGAGGAGTACGGCCTGAAGACCGAGGACTTGGTCGAGGTTCGCTTGGGCGAACGCAAGGTAGTCGGCCCGGTGTGGATCATGCCCGGTCAAGCCGAGCGAGCGATCACCGCTCACCTCGGCTACGGCCGCACCCATGCCGGCCGGGTGGGTAACGGCGCCGGTTTTGACGCCTATGCGCTGTTCACCACGAGCGCTGTGTCCGGCGGCGTCCAACTGGCGGCCACCGGCGCCACCTATCCGTTGTCGAGCACCCAGCAGCACTTCGCGGTGGAGCTACAAAGCTCGGAGGCCGACGCCCGTCACCTAGTGCGCCACGCCGACTACGAGACCTACCAGCGCCAACCCGACTTCGCCCAGCACATGGGCCACCACGCGCCGGGGCCCGAGGAGTCGATGTTCCCTCCTTGGGAGTACAAGGGCTACGCCTGGGGGTTGGCTGTCGACCTCAATACCTGCACCGGCTGCAATGCCTGTGTCACCGCCTGCCAGTCCGAGAACAACATTCCGGTGGTCGGCAAGGAACAGGTTGGCAACGGTCGCGAGATGCATTGGATTCGGATCGATCGCTACTACCAGGGCGGTCTCGAGGACCCCGACGTGCATTTCCAGCCGGTGATGTGCATGCATTGCGAGCAGGCACCGTGCGAGGTGGTCTGCCCGGTGGCGGCGACCACGCACAGTTCCGAGGGGCTCAACGAGATGACTTACAACCGTTGCGTGGGCACCCGGTACTGTTCGAACAACTGCCCTTACAAGGTGCGCCGCTTCAACTTCTTGAGCTACACCGACCATGACACGGACTTGCTGGCCATGGCGCGCAACCCGGACGTCACGGTGCGCTCCCGGGGGGTGATGGAGAAGTGCTCCTACTGCGTGCAGCGCATCAACCACGCCCGGATCGAAGCCAAGAAGAAAGATCGCCCGATCCGCGATGGCGAGATCCAGACCGCCTGTCAGCAGGCCTGCCCGGCCGACGCGCTGGTCTTTGGCGACATCAACGATGCCGACTCGGCAGTCAGCCAGAGTAAGGCCAGCCCGCTCAACTACGCTCTACTCGGCGACTTGGGGACCCGACCCCGGACCACTTACCTGGCCAAAGTCACCAACCCCAATCCGGCGCTCGTCCGCGGCCAGCCGGCCCACGATGGAGGCCACGGCTGATGGCCACCCTCGAGGGGCGGGCGGGCGGCAAGGGCGGCGGCAACGCTGAGATCCCGTTCATCGCTCCCGGCCACACCCCGGCTTCGGTCACCGAGGCGATCAGCGAGGTCGTCACCCAGAAGACGCCCAAGTGGTGGTACGCCGGATTCGGCGTCGCTTTCCTGTTGGTCAACGTACTGCTCATGTCGATCACCTGGTTGCTGGTTAAGGGAACCGGGGTGTGGGGTAACAACGTTCCCGTCGCCTGGGCCTTTCCGATCATCAACTTTGTCTGGTGGATCGGTATCGGCCATGCAGGGACCCTAATCTCGGCCATCTTGCTCCTCTTGCGCCAAGATTGGCGCACCTCGATCAACCGCTTCGCCGAGGCGATGACCCTCTTTGCTGTCGCCTGCGCCGGGATCTACCCGATCCTCCACGTCGGCCGGCCATGGCTCGCCTACTGGCTCACCCCTTACCCCAACACGATGGGGCTGTGGCCACAGTTTCGAAGTCCCTTGGTCTGGGACGTCTTCGCGGTGACGACCTACGCCATCGTTTCGGCCCTCTTCTGGTACACCGGCTTGATCCCCGACTTGGCGACCCTGCGCGATCGCTCCACCAACCGCTTCGCCCAGGTGGTCTACGGCTTCGGCGCCATGGGTTGGCGCGGCACCGCCAAGCATTGGCACAACTACGAGACCGCCTACCTGCTGCTCGCCGGCCTGGCGACGCCGTTGGTGATCTCCGTGCACACCGTGGTCAGCTTCGACTTCTCGGTCGCCCAGCTTCCCGGCTGGCACGCCACCATCTTCCCACCCTACTTCGTGGCCGGCGCCATCTTCGCCGGCTTCGCCATGGTGTTGACGCTGACCATCCCGCTGCGCTCGCTGTTCAATCTGAAGGACTTCATCACCGACCGCCACCTGGCCAACATGGCCAAGATCCTCCTACTGACCGGCCTGATCGTTCTCTATGGATACATCATGGAGGGCTTCTTCGCCTGGTTCAGCGGTCACCACGACGAAGGCTTCATGATGTGGAACCGCATCACCGGCCCCTACCGCTACCAGTGGTGGGCACTGATCCTGTGCAACGGCTTGATCCCGCAACTCTTGTGGCTCCGCAAGGTGCGCCACACGCCGTGGATGCTCTTCCTAGTGGCCATGGTGGTCAACGTCGGCATGTGGCTCGAACGGTTCGTGATCATCGTCACCAGCCTGACGCGCGACTTCTTGGTCTCCTCGTGGGGCTCCTTCTCGCCGACCATCTGGGACTGGGGCCTCTTCGTCGGCACCATCGGCCTCTTCATGGCGCTCCTCTTCCTCTTCCTGCGCTTCCTGCCTATGATCTCCATCTTCGAGATGCGCACCATGGTGCCCGAAGCCAAACTGGATAGATCGAAGACGGCCGGCGAACCTAGCCAGGGGGCATCATGAGCCTCTCCCCTCTAGCCACCGACAGCGGGGCGCCGCTCTATGGGCTGATGGCCGAGTTCGAGTCGCCGGAGGGTCTGCTCCTCGCTTGCCGTAAGGCGCGCGAAACCGGCTATTCGGAACTCGACGCCTACACGCCCTACCCGGTCGAAGAGATCATCCATGAGTTGGGCTACCAACGCTCCAAGCTACCGTTGTTGGTGCTACTGGGTGGCCTGGCGGGAGGTATTGGCGCCTTTGCTTTCCAATACTGGGCTTCGGTGATCGCCTACCCGCTCAACATCGGCGGTCGGCCGCTCAACAGCTGGCAGGCATTCATCATTCCCACCTTCGAGTGCACCATCCTGGGGGCGGCGGTGGTGGCGGTCTTCGGCATGTTCTTCTTGAATGGCTTGCCGATGCCCCACCACCCGGTCTTCAACGTACCCCGCTTCGCGTTGGCCTCGCGGGATCGGTACTTCCTGGTGATCAAGATCAAAGACGAGTTATTCGACCGGCACGGGACGCGCACCTTCCTCGAGGGTCTCGAAGCGAGCGAGGTTTCAGAAATTGAATACTGAGATGCGCAGCTCGTCCACCCGCCCTCGGTTGCTGCTTCTACTGCCGCTACTCGGTGGCCTGGCACTCGTCGGTTGCCGGCAAGAAATGCACGATCAGGCCAAGTTCGAAGCCTACGAGCAGAGTTCCCACTACGCCGATGGCCGCAGCGCCCGGGCGCCGGTCGAAGGCACCGTGGCCCGCGGTGACACGGTGGTGCCGGGACCGTTTGAAACCGGCTACGACGCCAACGGCGAGTTGCTGAGCGAACTACCCGTGACGCTGTCGCGCGCGGTCCTCCAACGGGGGCGCGAGCGCTACGACATCTTCTGCTCGCCGTGCCACTCGGTGGCCGGCGACGGCAACGGCATGATCGTGCGCCGCGGCTTCAAGCAACCGGAGTCTTTCCACTCGGCGCGGCTACGCGCCAGCGAAGTTGGCTATTTCTTCGATGTCATGACCAACGGCTTCGGCCAAATGTCGAGCTACGCCAGCCAGGTGCCGGTCGAAGATCGCTGGGCGATCGCCGCCTATGTGCGCGTCTTGCAATTCTCCCAGAACGCACGGCTGATCGAGCTTCCCACCAACGACCGGCGAGCGGTGATGGCCGG
>QIHU01000256.1 GCA_003231035.1 Acidobacteriota bacterium | reverse complement strand
TAGACGGCACGAGCCCGGGCAGTTTGGCCTAGAGCTTCATAGCCACGACCGGTCCAAAAGTAGGCAATTCGGGCGGTGCGAGTCTCCGGGTATATCGATCGTAACTCGCTCCAGTAGCCAATCGCTCCGGTGTAGTTGCGGTGTTCGAACTGCTGCCAGCCGCGCTTCCACAGGAGGGTCAATCCGGTTTCGTCGTGGCCGTCGAGCCGCTTCAGCGCGCGCAGCACCTCCAGCGAACGGTCGAAGTGCTCGGCCTCATCCAGAGCGGAGAAGGTGCGCCGTAGGGCTTGCAGGGTCAGCCCGCGATCGCCCTTCTGATCGATCACCGAGCGCCAATGGGCAAGCGCCTCTCGTTTCAGTTCGCTACGACGGGTGGCCCCTGGGCCATCACTCCCTCGTCGCACGACCGCCAGGTCGGCCTTGGCTTGCCCCATCAACCACTCCACCCGCACCCGCTGGGCAGGGCTCAAGACGCGGCGGTCAATCCCAGCGAAGAGGGCGAGTGCTTGGGCTCCCGCATGCTGCGCGATGTGGGCTTGCGCCAACAGAGTCTTCCACTGCAGGTCGCGGCGGGCCAGGGCGACCGCTTCCAGAGTCTGCTGAGCGCTGGGCGCTAGACCGATCTCGATCAGCCTCTGCGCGCGGCGGACTAACTCTGGCGGGGTCAAAATAGTGGACCAGTCCACCTCTCCGCTCGAGGCTCGGAAGAATTCGATCACTCCCAGTTTCGAGGCTTCGATGGGGGCCCTTGACAAGAGACGCTGAGCGGCCAATCGTTGCCGATCCACCTCTGCGCCCTCTTGCCCGAACCGCCAAGCCAAGCTATCGAACTCAGCCATGGCCGCCCGCTTGAAAGGCCGGTCGCGACCTTCGTCGATCCATCGCCAGGCCGCCTCTCGCTCCCCCGCCACCCAGGCCGATTCCGCCGCCCTCAAGAGCGCCCTTGGCGCCAGCACGGAGTTGGGCGTCTGCTCCAACAAGGTGGAAAGCGCCTCGCTGGCAACGACGGTGTGACCCAGTGCCAAAGCACTGTCGGCAAGGGTCAGCAGCCGCCAGTCTTCGAAGAGGTTGCCAGGGTCGGCCGCGGCCAACAGCTCCCTTTCGGCAAGATCCGGGCGCTCACAAGCATGTGCGTAGAAACCCAGAACGAGCTTAGTGGAGGTCGGCAAGAGCGCCGTCTCTCCCCCTTGTTGTGCCGTTTGAGATAAGCGATCGAGTGCCCCCCGACAGTCGCCGCGCCGCAGCAACTCGGCCACTTCCCGCATGCCGCCCCTGGCCAAACCTCCGTGCACGCCACGGGCGGTCAATCTAGGGGTCGCCGCGGAAACCGCTGCTGGGCTAACGGCGATGGGCGCCTGAGTGTTTTCCAGCCCTCTCGTCAACCGGTCTGTCTGAAGAGGGTCACCTCCTGAACAGCCCAGAACCCCGAGCAAGGCCGTCAGAACTACCACCGCGCTAGCGAGAAAAGGCTGAGGCAACAACCGCACAGGAAACCCTAGAGCCCTAGAGCCCCCTCATCGCCACCGGCGAGGATGCGCACCAGCTCCTCTTGGAAGTAGTCGCGAGACTGGCTCACCTTCTCGTCGATCCGCTCTTCGTACATCCGACGCGAGCGGTCGATGTCTTCCTTGAGTCGCCGGTAGATGTCGCGATTGCGCCGGCCCTCTTCGACCTGGTCCTCGTAGTAGAGGCGGATCTCACTCACTAGCAAGCGCGCCAGTCTCCGACCCTCATCGTGGGCCGCGTCCTCCGCCTTCGAGAGGCCGGGGCCTGCCTGGCGAAAGGCCAGACCGGGGCCGTCAACATCACTCGGTGGTGATACCTGCGCCGCACACCGGTACCAGTCCCGGACAGGGTGTCATCGGGCGCACGGTAGGGTGCCGTGGAGGATGGCGGCGCAGAAGGCTCCGCTGAAGGCTCGGGAGCGCTCACCGAAGGTGGGGTTGGGGCCCCCGCTTTCGGCATCTGCATCAAGATCGTCTCATCCTCGCTGACATCGATCGCGTCGAATACCGCCTCGGGAGCACTGATTTCATCCTGCCCGACCGCGGCGGGCTCATCCACGACAAGCTCATCGGCCGAGGGGATCTCGGCGGTTCCTTGATCGAACGCCGTGGAGACGTCGGTGATGATCTCTTCTGGTGGTGAAATCTGAATCTCTTCCGTCACCAGGTCAGCATCGAGTCCAGGAACTTCGAGTAGGGGAGCTTCGAGTTCAGGGAGTACCTCACCCTCATCGGAGAGTACGGTTTCGGTGGTCGAGACCACGGGGTCTTCATCGACCTCCAGCATTGATTCCCGGACTTGATCGAGGTCCCCAGGAGTGAGCTCTTCGGTCTCCCGTTGTCCTTGGTCGCGATCTAGCCACTGGGAAGGGGTCACATCCGTGGCCCGTTCTTCAAGGGTCGGCTCGGACTCTTCGACGGTGAATTCTAACTCTTCAACATCTTCAATCGATTCCTCAGTCGGCGCGGGCTCTGGTGTCTCGGGCGCCGTTTCAGGCTGCGCCACGGCGGGCTCATCCGTCGAAGTCGATGTTTCGGCACCCCACAGCGGCAGGCTAACCCCACTGCCCTCGCCGGCCACCGCCAGGGTGGAGGTATGGGAGCGGCGGCGGAAAGCCAGGGTCTCTATCGCCTGCGCGGAGACGAAGGCAAGACACTGCAAAGCCGCTAGATCCAACTCCCCTTCGTCATCGATGTCATCGACGCGATCGGCATAGAGAGCAGCGGCCAACCGATCTCCCAAGACGATGGGCACCAAGACCGCTTCTTGGGGCACCGCGCTTTCCAAGTGGCTGCACAGCGGCGCACAGTCCGCGGCAGACAGCTCAATACTGCCATCGCCAGAGGCCAGCCGTCGCCACGGCGAGCCCTCGTCATATTCGAAAGAGAGATCGGACGGCGACGGCCCATTCTCGGCAAAGCCGTACGCTCCCCAACCCCGCACCTCCGTCGAGCGGGTTAAGAAAAGCGCCGTCCGAGAACAAAACCCTCCCACGCGTTCCAGCAGGGTGCTCAGAATATCGGCTTGCGTGCGAGCGCCGTCGATGGCGCTCAGCGCCCCGCGCAGCTCTTCGAAAGCCGAGGTGCGGGCCGAGTTCGCCGCGGCTTGCGCCCATGGCTCAATATCTTCAGGTGCGACAAATTGAGTGGGGAGAATCTGCTCCAGCGCTTGAAGCTTCTCCTCTACCGCATCGGCATGCTCGCGCATCCGCTCACTGATATCACCGCGCAAGCCAGACAGCGCCTCCACCACCGACTGCGCAATCTTGCGGTCTAGCTGCTGGAGCTTTTCCGACTCTGCCATCCTGCTGACCTCCAAAGGGGGGTTCACTAGCGTGGCCGAAAAGGCCGAGCTGAGAAGAGGTGTGGATTATGGGCGACCTCCGGCGAGGTGTCAAGCGCGGAGCAAACCCGAAATGCCTGTAGCTATAGGGGTTTACACACGTTGTCCCGGTCTTGAGGCGACCCGCGGCGAGAGCGCCGGGTAGCCTTTGCGAGACCGATCCCCGAGCTGGCTGCTATGGTAGCGTCATCGCCATACAGTTTATCGAAAATCGTTGAGGAGGTCGTTGGATATGGACCGCATGATACGCGTACGGGGGAATGGTCTACTTGCCTTGGCACTGATCGCCACACTCGCCTTGGTCGGCTGCGGTGACCCTGAAGAAGAGGCTCGACTGGCCAAAGAGGCTGCGGAAGCAGAGGCATGGTCGATCGTCGATACCGCCAAGTCCGCGCTCGACACTCTGCGCCAGGAGCAGAGCGATCTGCAAGCACGGATCAGCGAAGCCGCGGCCGAAGGCAGCGAAGTCACCCAGGAAGAGCTGGCCGGCTTGAAAACGCAAGCCGAGGAACTCGCCGCCAAAATCATCACCGGTAGGGATGAGCTCACCACTCTGGCCATCAACTTCATCAATGAAGCGGGAGTCAACGAAGGCGAAAAGGTTCCCGAGCGGGTCCAATCCGCGATCCGACTCAAGACCGACGGAGACATGTCGATCGCCAGTGAGTACATCGACCAGGCGGGCGACTATAGCCGCGCTCTGGAGATCTACAACAGCGCCTTGACCAACGACCCGGACAATCAGATGCTTCAAGAGGCCATCGCCTCCGCCGAAGAACTCCGATGGATGAACGAAGAGCGCTTCGCGCTAGCCAAGAAAGGAATGACGGAAGACGAGGTCACCGCGGTCTTGGGCCCGGTCAATCAGCGCCGGATCCAGGACTACCCCAAGAAAATGATCTCCGCTTGGTACTACCCCAAGGGTCCCGACCAGGGAGCGGCTGGGGTCTTCTTCCAGCAGAAGGGCGAAGGAGCGTACAAGGTCTACAAAGTCGACTTCAACGCCGCCCCGCCGCCGAAGGACAAGTAGCCCGCTCGACGCTAATTCTTGACAGACGGCCTTCGCTGCGCCACACTATGCGGCCTTGTACTGGGTGTGTCCGGCCATTTTTCCGGCCTCTTAGAGCAAGCAAAACTCGAATAAAGCGAGGTGATTACCTAGTGCCGGTCGTTCATGTGCGGGATGAAGAGAGCTTCGAGAACGCGCTGCGGCGTTTCAAGCGTAAGGTTGAGAAGGCGGGCATCCTGACAGAGCTCAGGAAGCGCCAACACTTCGAGAAGCCGAGCGTAAAGCGCAAGCGCAAGATCGTGCAGGCCCGCAAGAAGATGCTGCGCAAGCTCTCAGAGGATCGTCGGGCAGGCCTAGCCTGATCGATGAAGGGCCAACGCTTCAGCGTTGAGCCCGACCTAAATAAGTCCACGAAAGCGGAGCCCCCGACAGCAAGCGGGCTCCGCTTTTTCTTTTGCCCGCCCGTTCGCGAACTCCTCGCTACCTCCAACGCGCTGTCTGAAACGGTAGACTTGCCGCCAGTCCGATGAATCATTTGGCCCCAGTAGATCTCGACACCACGGATCTCGAGACCACGGCGACGAGGGTCTTGAGTCCAGCCAGCGCCGAGGCGCTGGAACTGAGTTCTCTCTTGCGGGTCATCGCCGGATTCGCCGCGACCGATTTGGGTGCGAGCCGAATTCTGCGCCAGCTCCCCACCGGCGAAGGCGAAGAGTTGATTCGGTGGCGGCAACGCTACCAGGAGGTCGCGGGACTGCTCGCCGAACGCCAACTGGTGGGCGCCTTTGCCGGGCCGCTGGCGCCGCTCTTCGAGCGCCTTGAAACCGATCGCCCCGCCTTCGACGGCGCCGCCTTGCTCGAGCTCGCCGCCGTTCTGCGCACCACCGAGGCGGCCCGCAAACGCATCACCCAGGCCGACCCCGAGCTGGTGGAACTAGCCCGACTCGCTGGCGTTGCGCCAACCCAGGGCGAAGAGGACCCGTTTGCCGACCTCGCCGCTCTGCGACAACAAGTCGGCAAGAAGCTGGATCGCCGCGGCCATGTGCGCGACGACGCCAGCCCCAAGCTGGTGGCGCTGCGCGCGCGTATTCGCCAGGCTCGGGATCAGATCTACCGCGACCTCAAGCAGGTTGTCGAGAAGCAGCGCGACCACCTCAGCGAAGAGACCATCCCTTTGCGCGGCGGTCGCCTGGTGCTGCTCCTTTCGTCGGGCGCGCGCGGCCGCTTTCCCGGCTTGGTTCACGGTCGATCCGGCACCGGGCAGAGCTTCTACTTCGAACCGTTGGGCGTGGTCGAGGCCAACAACACGCTGCAAGAATCCAGTGAAGAAGAAGCGGCGGAACGAGCCCGAATCCTCCACCAATTGATCGCCGAAGCCCGCCGCCTCCAACCTCAGATCGAAGAGGAGGCGCGCCTTCTCGCCGAACTCGATCTGCTGCAAGCGGTCACCGGCTTTGCCCAGAGCGCCGACGCGCGGCTGGCCGAGCTCGCACCGGTGGGCGAACTCCATCTGATCGACGCTCGGCACCCCTTGCTCGACCCCAGACTCGCCGCGAGCCGCCAACGAGCCCTCGACGAGGCGGGCCACGACGCCCCGATCGAGCCTCTGGAACTGGCGCTCGGCTCCAACCTCGACCCTGAGAAGCGGCTGCTGGTCGTCACCGGTCCTAACGCCGGGGGCAAGACCGTGTCGCTCAAGACTCTGGGGCTTCTCAGCGCCGCGCATCAATGCGGCTTCCCGATCCCGGCCGCGGCGGGGAGTCGGCTGCCGACCTTCGACCGCATCATCGCCACCATCGGCGACGAACAGGATTTGCTCACCGATCGCTCCACCTTCAGCGGCCGCCTGTTGCGCCTCGACGAGGTGTGGAGGGAGGCGCGCCAAGAGAGCCTCATCTTGCTCGATGAGCTGGGCTCCGGAACCGATCCCGAGGAAGGGGCGGCACTGGCGATCGCCTTGCTCGAAGGGTTGCTCGAACGCCACTGCTTGGGCTTGTTGACCACTCATCTGACTCCGCTCGCCGCCGCCGCCTTGGAGCTTCCCGGAGCCGCCTGCGCGGCCATGGAGTTCAACCCCGAAACCGGCGCGCCCACCTACCGGCTGCTCCCCGGCCCTCCCGGCGGCAGCGAAGCGCTCGCCTTGGCCAGGAGGCTGGGGCTACCCAGCGAGTGGCTCGACCGCGCCGAGGCCAAGCTGGGCGGCGAGCAGCAAAATCTGCGGCGGTTACTCAGCGAGGTCGAGGAGCTGCGTCATGAGTTGCAACGCTCCCATGCCCAACTAGGCCGCGAGATCGAGGACGCGACAACCCTGCGCCGACGGCTAGCCCAACAAGAAGTGGCCCTCGTTGAGGAACGCCGATCGGTTGGCAAACGACTCTCCAAGGAGCTGGAGAGTTTTCGGCGAGAAACCCGCGAAGGGCTCCGTCGCCAGGTGGAGCAACTCAAGAAGGCATTGGAAGGCGGCCGCCGCAAGGGGCTAGCGGCCGAGGCCGAGAAAGAACTCTTCGCCAACGCTCCGCGGTGGAGCGAAGGGGAACCGGAGAGGGAAGAGTTGCCGCTCAAAGTTGGCGCGCCCGCCCGCCATCGCCAACTCGGCTGGGAGGGCATCCTCGACAAGTTGCACAACGGCAAGGCCGAGATTCGTGTCCATGGCAAGAAGCTGCGCTGCCGAGTTGAAGAGCTCGTCGGCGTGGCGACCAGCGGCAAGAAAGCCAGCCGCTCCAGGGGCACCAAGCTAGGTCCGCCGACAGGCACGACAAAGGGAAGCTCCGATCTAGGGCTCGACCCCGGCGTAACGGCGGAGATCAAACTGATCGGCCAGCGTGTCGAACCGGCTCTCGATCAACTGGACGCCTACCTGGACCGCGCCCTTCTCGGTACCCATGCCTCTTTGCGGGTGATCCACGGCTTCGGTACCGGGCGGCTGCGCAAGGCGGTGCGCTCGCACCTACGCTCGCACCCAGCCGTCGCCAACTTCCGACCGGGTGCCGCCAACGAAGGCGGAGACGGCGCCACCGTCGTCACCCTACGGGGAGGCTAAACCCTTCATGGCCATGGGTAATCTGCACCTGACGCCGCAACTAGTGCAAGCGGTTCGAGACGCGGTCGACATCGTCGCGATCGCCTCCGACCACACCCGACTCAAGCAGAACGGGAAGCGTTGGGGTGGCCTCTGCCCTCTGCACAAAGAGAAGACACCCTCCTTCAGTGTCGACCCCGATCAGGGCCTCTACTACTGTTTCGGCTGTGGCCAGGGCGGCGACGCGATCAAACTGCACATGCAACTCAGCGGCGACGAATTCCCCGAGGCGATCGAGGCCTTGGCCATGCGCTACGGCATTCCCATGCCGGCCCGCGGCCAGCAGCGCGGCGGTGGCGAGCGACAACGCGACCTGCGGCCGGTGCTCGAAGCGGCCTCTCAGTTCTTCCGCCACGCCCTTGAGCGCTCGGCCATGGCGAGCGACTACCTGGCCCAGCGCAAGGTGCCGGAAGGGTTGATCGAAAACTACAGCCTGGGCTACGCCCCGGATGAATGGCGCGCCTTGATCGGCGACCTCGGTGCACGATTCTCGACCGCCGACCTGACCGCCGCCGGCCTGATCGTCCAGCCGGAAGGGGGCAAACGCCCTTATGACCGCTATCGCAATCGGCTGATCTTCCCGATCCACAACGCCTCCGGCCGGCTGGTCGGCTTCGGTGGGCGGACCCTCGGCGACGACCGCGCCAAGTACATCAACAGCAACGAGACGGCGAGCTTCCGCAAGAGTTCGCTGCTCTACGGCCTGAATCAAGCCAAGCGAGCGATCCGTGACAGCGGGGTGGCGATTCTGGTCGAGGGCTACTTCGACGTCATTGGCGCCACCGCCTGTGGCTTGGACAACGCAGTGGCCGGAATGGGTACGGCGCTGACCGTGGAGCAAAGCAGATTACTGGCCCGCTACGCCGATGAGGTGGTGATCGCCTATGACGGCGACAGCGCCGGCGACAAGGCCTTCCGCCGCGCCCTACCCCTGCTCTTAGCCGAGGATCTGGAAGTACGGCGGGCCCACTTCCCAGCCGGGGAGGACCCCGACTCTCTGCGCCTGGACCAGGGTGAAGAGGCTGTGCGAGAGGCGATCGCCTCGGCCCAGGACGGGGTGATGATGGAGTTCAATCGCATCCTGCCCAGGAAGCAGGATCTGCGGGCCAGCGATCTCAAGCGGGTGAGCGAAGAGATCATCGCCTTGCTCGGCCGGGTCTCCGATCCGATCGTCAAGAGCGATTACTGGACCCGCGCGGCGCAGCGGCTGGGAACCACTCCCAAGATCTTGAAGCAGAAGATCGCCCAAGAAAGCAAGAAAGCCCGGCGTTACGGCGATGAGGAAGAGGATCTCGTACCTCTTCCCGCTCGTCGCGAAGTTCGAGACATGGAAGAACAGGTGCTCGCCTTGCTGTTGGCGGGGGACCGGCCGCCACCTCCGGTGGAGAAGCTACCCCCCGCGGAAGTTTTTTTTGACCCGCAATGCGGGAATATTTTCCGTGCCTTTGTTGCTCTCTACAAGGAAACGCCAGACGGGTCGCCACCCACCGCGCAAGCGGTGATCGCGACTCTGGGGTCGGAAGACTCGATTGACCGAGTAGCCCAGATTCTGCTAGAAATGTCGGCTGACCCTGGCATCGCGGGGACGGTGAGCCTTCTCGGGACCCTCGAGAAGCGCTGGCTTGAGAAACGTCAACGCGATTTGACAGCGGAAATGGACGAGGCGCAAAGACGGGGGGATATAGAGCGCCTAGAACGTCTAGTGCAAGAAAAGACATCCCTCAGCCGGAGTCTTCACCGGGGACCGGCACCCGAACCAGAGCTTACTTGAGACCACAACCTCGACGGATTCCGGCTTTACTGTCCTCCCCCCTGGAATCCACTGGTACATCCATCGGTAGCCGTCCTCCGGCTCCCGCCGCCATCCATTGGAGGCATTCGTGAGCAAATCAACCACCACTCCCGCGCCCGTTGAAGAGCGCTACACCTCCGTTCGCCAACTGATCGAACTGGGGTCGCAAAAGGGCTATCTGCTCTACGACGAAATCTACGAGATTCTGCCCGACGAAATCGTCAGCCTCGCGGACGAGCTCGAAGAGATTTACCGCCGCTTCAACGAACTGGGAATCGACGTCATCGATCGCCCGGAACGCTACTTGAATCGCCAAGAGCCCGACACACCGGTCGGCGACTTCGAGAAGAAGGAAGCGGAGACGACCCCCGAGTACACGCTCACCCCGCATGAGAAGACCAACGATCCGGTGCGTATGTACCTGCGCGAGATGGGAACCGTGCCGCTCCTCAACCGGGAGGGCGAGGTCGAGATCGCGCAGCGTATCGAGCAGGGCGAGGTGATGATTTACGAGGCGCTGTGCGAGAACACCGTCGTCTTGCGCGAGTTGCTGCGTTTGAACGAAACCGCGCAGCACGACCCCCGGGTCCTGCGCGAACTCATGGTCGCCGAACCCGACGAGCCGCTCGACTCGAAAGCCACCGAGCGCATCAAGGCCAATCTGATCATCTTCCAGAAGATCGGTAAGATCGAGCAAGAGATCGGAAAGCTGCGCAAGAAGCAGAAGCGCACTAAGCCGGAATCTGAGAAATTCAGCGAGTTCGAGCGCGAGACCGATCGCCTTCTCGGCAAGATGTCCAAGGACATCCGCGCCATCGATTTCTCCATGCAGACCGGCCGCATGGTCGATTTCCTGAAGAACATCGACCGCAACTTTGCCCGCTACGAGCAGGACATTCGTCGAGCACAGACGGCGCTCAAGCGCGAGTCCAACACCGAATTGCAAGCCTTGCATCGTCGCCGTATCGGCAAGTACCGGGTCAAGCTCAAGGAGCTGGAGGAGCGCTACGGCACCACCCACGCCGAGATCTCCTCTTCCATCCGTAAGATCCGCGCCGGCGAGCGTACCTGCGAGCGGGGCAAGGAAGAGTTGATCGTCGCCAACCTGCGCCTGGTGGTTTCGATCGCCAAGAAGTACACCAATCGGGGGCTCCAGTTCCTCGACCTCATCCAGGAAGGCAACATCGGCCTGATGAAGGCGGTCGAAAAGTTCGAGTACCGGCGTGGGTACAAGTTTTCGACCTACGCCACCTGGTGGATTCGCCAAGCGATCACCCGCGCCATCGCCGATCAGGCGCGCACCATCCGCATCCCCGTGCACATGATAGAGACCATCAACAAGCTCACCCGCACCAGCCGCTCGCTAGTGCAGGAGCTAGGGCGCGAACCCACCGCCGAAGAGATCGGCGAGCGCATGGATCTGCCGGCCACTAAGGTGCGCAAGATCATGAAGATCGCGCAAGAACCGATCTCGCTAGAAACGCCGATCGGCGAAGAGGAAGACTCGCACCTGGGCGACTTCATCGAGGACAAGAACGCAACCTCTCCGGTCGAGTCGGTGATCTTCACCAACCTGCGCGACCAAACCCGAGGCGTTCTCAAGACCCTCACTCCGCGCGAGGAGCTGGTCCTCAAGATGCGCTTCGGGGTCGGCGAAGGCTCCGAGCACACCCTCGAAGAGGTGGGCCGCTCCTTCAACGTTACCCGCGAGCGCATTCGGCAAATCGAGTCCAAGGCGCTGCGCAAGCTGCGTCACCCGAGCCGGGCCACCCGACTCCGAGCCTTCCTCGAGAATACCGAGTCCTAAGCTCCATGTCCTAACCTCTGGTGGCGGATTGACAACCCTGGATCCCAGGGCCTAAGATCCGCCAGCAGAGCCGTCTTGGCTAGCAAGAAAACCTGTTCCTGGGTAGCTCAGTGGTAGAGCGGTCGGCTGTTAACCGACTGGTCGGGGGTTCAAATCCCTCCCCAGGAGCCATTCTTGCTCCAACTTGCCCTTCCCGACCGAGGGCGATCAAATCGCCGCGAGACCGTGCGCCGCTGAAGGAGCAAACTTGACTGCCGTTGCTCGTCGTCTTCGACTCTGGCGCTACCCGTGGGCCATCGTCGTACTGCTGTTGGCAGTGGCTCCTGCACTAGGTGCCGCCGATGGAGAGCACTGGTACTTCATCGAACTTGCCGGCCAGCGGGCAGGTTGGATGGTCGAGCGGCAGGCTACACGGGATGGGCTTACGACCACGGAGAGCGAATCCGAGTTACGCATCCATCGCGGTGGTACCGAGTTGGTATTGAACTTCTCTAGCCAGTTCGTCGAGACCACGGCCGGCAAGCCGGTCTCGATGCGCTCGGTGCAGCGCTTCGGCCAGCAGCCGATGATCCTCGAGGCGACGTTCGACGACGAAGGTGTGATCGAGAAGACGGTCCAAGGCGAAGCGACCCACCAGCGCCGCCTCCCGGCCGCCGAGGAGGGATGGCTGACTCCGGCAGTCGCTCAACGCGCCTTGGTCAAGGCGCCTTGGTCAAGGCGCTGGCCACCGGCGCTAGCCACCTGCGCTATCGCACCATCGACCCTCTTTCCGGTTTGACCCCGATCGAAGTCGAGGCGAAACGCACCCACGAGTTGGCCGACGGAACCACCCGTTGGCGGGTCACGGTCAGCAACTTGGCCGGCTTGGAGGAGATCGTCGAGTACGACGCCGAAGGCACGACGCTAAGGAGTACCGCTTCCCTGATCGGCATGGAACTCACCTACCGGCTGAGCGACCGTGCCACGGCGCAGGCGGACGGCGGCGGCGCTCCCGAGCTGATCCACCCCGACCGGCCCATCGCGCGCCCCCGTGGCCTACGGCGCGCCGTCTATCGTCTGTCGCTGCCCTCCGGCGAGTTGGCCGATCTGCCGACCGTCGCCAGTCAACGGGTGGTTCGTGCGTCAGACGGTTCTCTCAAGGTTGAGGTCAGCATCAGCGATGGGCTACCCACCTCGCCGAGTGGGTCGATCGATCGCCCGCTCTTCTTGCGCGCCACGGCCTACCTCGACTATCGAGCCGAGGCGGTCCAAGCCACCCTTGCCGCCATCGAGTTTCCCGCCACCGAAGGCGAAGCCCGCAACGACCGTCAGCGGGCCGAGCTGCTGCGTCGCCGCGTCCACCAGCTGATGACCCGCAAGAACTTGGCTATCGGTTTCGCCTCCGCTTCCGAAGCGGCCGCCTCCCGCTCCGGCGACTGCACCGAACACGCGGTGCTCCTCTCGGCGCTACTGCGCGCGGACGGAATCCCGGCGCGGGTGGTCTCCGGCCTGCTCTACGTGGAGCGCTTCGCCGGCGAGCGCCAAGTCTTCGGCTACCACCTCTGGTCGCAAGGCTGGATCGAGGGCCGCTGGGTGGACCTCGACGCGATGACCGCCGCGCCGTTCGACGCCACCCATATCGCGCTGACCACCTCAGCACTCGACAGCCAAGAAGACTTCGTGGCGATCTCAGCCAGTTTGCTCCCCATGATGGGTGCGCTACGGATCGAAGTTGTCGAGCTCGAACAGCGCTAGAGAGCCTCCGGCAAGCTTTCCACGTAGCGGCGGATCTCGTCGCGCACGCGGCGAAAGAGGGCCAGGACTTCCGCTTCGTTCCCGTGGCCGTGTGCCGGGTCTTCGAATCCATGGTGGAGCACCCGCGCCTGACCAGGTAAGAGTGGACAGCTCTCGGCCGCGTGGTCGCACACCGTGACCACATAGTCGAACTCGCCTTCCCGCAGCGCCTCTTCGACGCTCTTCGAGTACTGACCGGCCAGGTCAACCCCCACCTCCGCCATCACTGCAACGGCGCGAGGATCGAGACCGGCCGGTTCAGTCCCAGCCGAGCGGGCCTCGATCGTCTCGGCGCGCAGATGTCGCGCCCAACCCTCGGCCATTTGACTGCGACAGGCGTTGCCGGTGCACAGAAACAGCAGCCGTGGCTTGGGATCCTCAACATTCATCGCAGCCTAGCCACCAAGCCGGGATGGCCCTGTGCCTCGGCCAGATCCGCCGCGCTCTTGCCCTCGTTGTTGGTCGCTGTAGGATCGGCGCCCGCGGCAAGAAGTGCAACCGTCATCTCTTCGTTGCCGGCGAAGGCCGCGCCCATCAACGGGGTAAAGCCCTGCGCCTGGGGGAAATCGGGGTCGGCGCCGGCGGCGAGGAGCAGAGCGACCGAACCACTACTGCCACTGGCCACCGCGCTGTTGAGAGGCACGACCGCCATCGCGTTGCGCGCCACCACGTTGAGCGGCGGCTGGTGGCGCAGCAAGAGTTCAATCGTCTCCGCCTGACCAAAGAAGGCGGCGTAGTGCAGAGCGGTGAAGCCATCGGGGGAGTGGGCGCCCAGCGACTCCGGCGTCGTCAGCTCCCGCACCCGCTCAACCCGCCCCAACGAAACGGCCTCGAACAAGTCTAGCTCCATCCCGGTGCGCAGTAACCGCCTGGCTGCCTCGGTTTGCCGATGGTAGAGCGCCTGCATCATCATCGAGACCCCTGTCTCATCGCGGGCGCTAGCCAGGTCGGGGTCCGCGGCAAGCAACTCTTCCAGGCGCTCGACGTCACCCCCTTTTACCGCTTCAAAGGCTTCTTCTTTCGGCTCCATTGTGCTTCCTCCTGGCCTCTCTCAGTGAACGGTTGTGGCGCAAGGATATGCTGCCGGCCATGCTCGGCACTAGCCTTAAGAGCCCAGGTCGGCAGCGATGGCAGGCGCTGGGCCTTCCCCGTCTTGGCCCCCTAGGCCCCGCCACCGGAATCACCGCGATCCCGCAAGCTCAAGAGAGTCTCCACCCCCTGACCTCCCACCCCAAAGCACAGAATCGCTCTAGAAGACGCTCAACCAGGAGACACGAGACCTCCAAGCTGAGCCCAGCCAAAGGCCCAAGGTTTGGGGGAGTCGATAACAACCCCCTCACAAGCTGAACAAAACGCCGCGAGCCCGAATTAGGGCGAGCCGGGCCGAAAGGCCCGGGCTTTGGGGGAGATCAGACAAGAACGACGCTTCTTGGCTGATCGGGGGGCTGAAGAAGCCCCCC
>QIHU01000360.1 GCA_003231035.1 Acidobacteriota bacterium | reverse complement strand
GATCCCGGCTGACCACCGGCTCGTCGTGCTGGAGGGCCAGGGCGGCGATCCAGACGTCGTTTTCAGGGATGGGGCGCCCCTTGCGGCGCAGGGCGTCGCGGACTTCGGCGTAGTGGTCGGCGGTGGCCTCGTCGAGGGGGAGGACGACGGATTGGAGGATCAGGGTCAGCAGCAAGGCTTCGAGCTGGCGTCGGTGGCTGGAGCGCAGGAGGCCGTAGCGGTACTCGCCGATCACCGGCACGGGCAAGGCGTGGCGCTCTTGTTTGATGAGCACTCTGGACAGCGCGGGATCGCCGAGGAATAGGGCCGACACCGCGTTGGTGTCTAGGATCACAGCCAATCCTCGGGATCGACCTGCCCGAACTCCTGAGCGACGATCTCCTCGATCTCCTCGATCTCCGAGGGCTGGGCCTTGCCAAAGACGCTGCGCCACCCACGGCGCAACGGAGCCGCATTCTGGCGGGTCGTAAGATAGGCCTTGAGGGCGTCCGCCATGAACTGCTTGAGGCTCTCACCGTGCAAGGCGGCGTCCGCCTTCGAGGCTCGAAAGAGATCGTCTGGGATTTCCACCGTGGTCTTCATGAACCCATATTCCTGGTTTTACGGGTGACTGTCAAGTTGCCAGCCATCCGCCAGGCCGACGAAGGTTCAGGATCTCGCCCACACACTCTCCAGCCCTTCCGCCTCACCGGCCCGTAGCAGACGCTCATCGTAGGCGGCGAAGGACACGGGGAAGTCCAGCTGCGCGGCCAGTTCCAGGCAGGAGGCCAGCTGGATGGCGTCACCGGCCCGAAGGGGGTGGCGCACCAGGAGGGTTCGACTTCGGGTCACTACCTTCTGGCTGAGCTCGACCACGCTGAAGCTTTCGAAGTCCCGCTCCAGGGTGGACAGGATGCGGTCGCGCTGGTCGGTGGTGAGATCCCCTTCCCGGGTTCGGCGGGTGATTGCCGAGCCGATCTCGATGACGCTCAGCCGAGAGGCCGCGCAGATGCCGTTGAGCAACCGGCGCCGGACCTCGTCGCTTCCCTCCTCGCGAATGTAGCGTTTGACCAAGGCGCTAGCGTCGAAGAAGGTGATCAGAGGCGATCCTCGCGCCCTTCGACGATCGCCTCGCTCATCGCGCCACCGCCAATTTCTAGGGGCTCAATGTCCACCAGCGCGGGCCGTTCGCGAATCTCGCCGCCCAAGACACCGCGCGCCACCAGGCCGCGAAGCGCCTCTTCCAGCCCGCCGTACTCCATCGAAAGCGGGCGCAACTCGGCGATCGGTCGCCCGCGTTCGGTGACCACTAGGGTGGCCCCCTCCTTCACTTGGCGCAAGTAGGTGCCAAGACGAGTCTTGAGCTCACGGGAACCCACGGATTGTTGCGGCCAACTCATGTGGTCACAGTAACCACTTTGAGCGAGCCCGTCAACCCGCGGACGCGGCTCGCGAACTCAGAGAGTGGCTGAGCCTAACCGTGAGTCCTCGGGCCGCGGAAAGTTCTGCCCCCCGGCGCTGGAGAACCCGTTCCAGCTAGTGTCCCCAACCTCGCTGCCAACCATCTTTTCAAACTCCACCCGCAAGGTGGTCAGGGCTTCGTGGGTGCTCACCCTGTGTTCGTTGAGCGCGGTGTGCCCGTGACGGGCTGGAGGCTCGATCATCGTCTCCAGCCAGCACAGATGTTCATAGAGGGCACGCGCTTGGCGCAGGGTACCAGCCCGCTTCCACCCGGCGGTGAGGAGGCGGACGACCCTCTCTAGCACCTCTTCGAGACTCCCGACGCCCAGACTTTCCAACCAGTCGACCTCCGCCTGACGGACCAAGCTCCAGAAGGATGGGTCACGGCGCCGCCTTGCTTTCAAGAGGTCGCGCAGGTTGGCGATATCGTCCGCGAATCCCGGTTCCAAATCGGCATCCCCTCTCAGATTGCACACCGCCCGACAAGTCAGATATTGCGCGTACGGGTAGAGAGCGGTCGTGCGGTTGCGCGCTTGGTGAAGATGGTGGGCCTTGGCATAGAACTCGGTGGCTTGAAAAACACGCTCCGTGCGCTGCTCGGAGTTGGTCAGGAGCGCCAACCGTTTGTACATCGAGGCAACCAAAGCGAGTCGCTCCCGGGTCATCAACCGATCGTCCTCGTGGTGCCTGCCGTCGGTGCGCGGGAGATCCCAAACCATGCGCATGCAGTCCTCGATCTGAGCCGAGGCCTCACGAGCACCAAAGCTCTTGTCGAGAGGGTCGCGCCAACGGCGCAGCGCCAGGGAAGCGAGCAATCCGCACCGCTGTTCCAGCGAACGGATTTGAATCGTCGACTTGTCAATCTCGAGGGCGGTGGAATAGCACTCGATCGCCTCCTCGATACGGTCCAGCTCGCGATACGCCTCGGCGAAGGCCACTTGCACCGACGACAGTTTCAACCATCTGTCATGGACCAGTTCGCGCAGCCGTTTCAGTCGCGCTAGCAAGGCGCGAATCCGCCTTTCCGAGGTCGTCGCCGCCATGCTGACCACGTTGTTGAGTTCGGCGATCACTTCGCGCTTGTCCACGAAGTGCTCCGGCATCGCCGGCAGCTGGCCCAGGTACCGCGGCAGACGGAGCAAGAAGTGAGGGTCGCCGTAGGCTTGGTAGGCCCCCCAGGTATTGCTTTCGGGATACTCCTCGAAGGTCATCCGCCGAGCGCGCAGCACCGCGTCGCCGAACGGCCTGCCGTCGAGCATCTGCTCATAGAACTGGGTGGCGAAGGCTTTCGCCGCTTCGTCGTCCACCTTCCAAGCCGCCGCGATCACCGCCCGCACGCCGATGCGAATGAGCTGCAAGGCAAAGCTCGAAGCCAGCCGGCCCGAGGGTTGCGCCTCCTCGGAGTCCGGCCCTCCATCCATCGATCCGAGGTGGCAACAGTTGACGAAGACCAGTTCGGGCACCGTTTCCATCTGCTCCAGTTCCCCGGCGGTCAAGAAGGAGCCGTTGCCCAGCACCATCCCCGTTCGTTGCGGCGGCTGCGAGGAATTGGAGTCGGTGTCGTTCGACGGATCGGCCGGTGCGTCTGGAGGAGATTGACCCAAGGAGCCATGGCCGGCTAGATGGACCACCCGATAGGGACGAGCCAGCAGGTCTTGCATGACTTGAGTCGAGGAGGCTCCCACTGAGCAGGTCACTTTGAAGCTCTTCGAAGAGAGCAGCTCTTCCACCCTCCTAGCCTCGCCGCGCGCGGCCGGTAGCGGACGATGGCCATTCTCGGGATCGCCCACCACCAGGGCTTCGTTACCGCTTGCACTGGTCACGTTCTGACGGATCTCGCTGCCGGTCAGCTGACGCACCAAACCGGTACGCACGGCCACCGGTCGCAGTGCTTCGATGTCCAAGACGCACTCCGGCCGACTGGCGAAAGGCTCGCTGGCCGTGGCCGAGAACCGGGGGCGCTCGTCGCGCAGCAGCTCCCAGGGCAGGCAGGCCGCCTCTTCGTCCATCAACAGGAGCAAGTTTGACCGCTTAGGGCCAAACTTCTTAAATCCATTCGGCACGAGGAGTTCATAGAGGGTCGCCGCTAGCGAAACCTCCCTGGGGTGCGCCGGCATGGCGTGGCCGCCCAGCCCGAGGAGTTCCTCCTTGAGCCCCTGGATCAACCTCGATTGGGTGGCGACGGGATGTTCGCGTGCCCCGGCCCGGCTCGACAGGTCGGAGAACTGGAGTTCCCCATCCTCGGCGGTGCGCACCTGGAGCCGCCGCCACCAACTCTGTTCGCGGGCGCGCAGCACCCGCCACAGTCCGCCGGCCAGCCGCCCCACCTCGCCCGAGAACTCGAAACCGTGAGCCCGCGTCGCATCGGAGGAGAGGTCGACCACGACTTGCGCCGCCTCGACCGCTCGATCCAGGAACAACTCGACAAACTGAAGTTTGGCGATCCTCACCTCTCGGCCAAGATCTTCGAGGCTGAGAGTGCGGTTGGCGATGGTGGTCGCTTCCAGAAGGGCCAGCAAGCTCTCTTCGATCGAGACGCCCTGGTCGCCCGATCCGATCAAGGGTACCGCCAAGGTCGCCTCAATGGCCTCAGCAGCCCGCGAAGAGTCCTTTTCCACCAGATGAATACAGTAATCCACCGCCGCTTGGCGAAAGCTCTCCACCAGGCTACTCGGGGTGAGACTACCGACTTTGCCCAACCCAAAGATGATCGCCCCGCCAAACTCCAGGCCATCGGTGGCCCGGCTGAGCACCAGTTCGACCGTCCCCACCGGCCCCGGGTAGCGCCCTAGCTTCCAGCGCTGGCTTAGACGGCCATCGAGGAGCCGATCCAGGGTCGCTTCGCTGCCGACGATGACGTCTTGCTCATAGTGGCCTAGAGCGACCGGAGCTTGCACAAAGGCGAGGTTGCCGTGGTAGATCTCGACTTCGATGGGCGCGGTGGCACAGGCCTCCGGTGCATCCACCCTCCGCTCTGGATGGCCCTCGACACCGCCGGCATCGCCGGCATCGCCGTCCACCTCACGCGTGGGAGCCGCGATGCTCTCCGTCATGCATTCCTCCACCAACAAACCGGGAACGCCCAGCCTCGGCCAGGTCCGGCTAGAAAAATCAAATAGTGAGTAGAGTATTAGGCTAGCACGACCGTGGCCCGTTGCCGAGTTCTGGCGAATCCGCCGTTACCGGTAGACTGTGCGCTCCACTCGTGCACTATCCGAACCACAACGCGGAATCCGCGGAGGGCTACTCCTCGCTCCAGCTGCCGTCCATGCTCGCCACTCTCGCCGAGCATGGCGTGCGCTTCGTGGCGGTGGGCCCTTTCGCCCTCTTTCTCCACGGCGATTTGAAGACCTTGCCGCCGGCACAGCTGTGTTTTCAGCAGGGGTGGGAGAACTGTGAGTGTCTCGCCAGAGCGGTGCAGGAATTGGACGGCAGGCAGGTGCCGGAGTCGCCCTACCCCACCGCTCTGCTCGGGCAGTTGAAGCAGGCTAGCGAGCCGATTCGCATCGCGCTCACCCCGCGGGGGCTGCCCCTGGAGCGCCCGATGGAGCTTGAGCTATGGCCTCATTTGCCCGGCATGGGCAGCTACGAGGATCTAGTTCCAGAGGCTACCGCGCTCAAAGTGGGGTCGACGCCAGTGCGCGCGCTCTCGATCGAACAGCTGATTCGCTGGTTGCAACTGCACGGCGAAGGGCAGGAGGGAGCCCGGCTTCTCGCCCGGCTGACCTCCGGTATTCTGACCTCCGACATTAGGCCACAGTTTTCGCAGCCGAAGGGGTTGCGGAAAAATTCGATGGCACAGAAGAAGCCGCGGAAGAAGCCAGCGTAGAGGCTGGCCCGACGGTATCGATCTCAACCGCGTCCATCCCAGCCGTGCTCAGCTATTTATCCTCCGAAGATCGGCTCTTCCAGATGGCCGATTTCCCAGATTGGCCGCTACGATCGAAGCTCCGCACTCGCTAACCTACTCTCGCTGTTGACATTCCGGCGTTTCTGATTAGAATAGTCGGACGATTTTGGTGTCGCTGCACAGAGCTACAATTTGGGGTTTATAGAGGACGGGTTTGCATGGCTGGCAAGTATTACACTGTCATTTTGGTACCCCACAGCCGCGCCAAGCTGCGCAAATGGCGCATCAGCTCCCAACAGGTGGGCATCGCCTCGGGCGCACTGATCGCCCTGACCCTCGGCGCTACCCTCATCTCGTGGTTATTTTTTAGAACGACCATCGATCAAGCGGAACTCTCCAATCTACGGAGCGAGAACGAGAGTCTGCGCGAGGTCAACCAATCCTTCGAGGCCAGCATTCTCGACCTCCAGGCCAACCTCGGCAACTACGAGGAACGCACCCGCCAATTGGCGATCGTCGCCGGACTCGGCAATTTGACCGAAGAGTCCGGCGTCGGCGGTAACCTCTCCTCCCCCAGCCTCAACGGCTACAGCGAGTTCATCCACGAGATAGAACATCGCACCAGCAGGCTCTCCGGCCACCTGCAAGAGATCCAAGAGCAACTCGACGAGCGGCTGCGCTGGACCGCTTCGATGCCGTCGATTACCCCGGTTCGCGGCATTCTCACCAGCAACTTCGGCAACCGTCGCGACCCCATTACCGGCAAGCGGGCCTACCACCCGGCGATCGATATCTCAGCGCCGAAGGGGCAGCCGGTGGCGGCGCCGGCCGACGGGGTGGTACTCAAAACCGGACGCAACGGCGGCCTGGGCAAGGCGATTGTCCTCTCCCACGGCTACGGGTTGTCCACCCGCTTCGGCCATCTGTCGCGGATCGATGTCGAGCCCGGCCAGCGCATTCGACGCGGCGACGTCATCGGCGCCGTGGGCAGCACCGGCCGCTCGACCGGCTACCACCTGCACTACGAAGTCTTGGAAGAGGGTAAGCATGTCAATCCGCTGGCCTTCATGCTGGATCGTCGCTAGCTCCACGACCTGCTAGCAGAACCCCGTAAATCTGGGCATGCGCTGGGGTCGAGCACCACTTTCTTCCCTTCCAGGCGACCCTTCTTGAGGCCTCGGGCGGCGTGGAATGTTCTGCTAAACTGACGCGTTCTCCAAGACTGGCCGGCTACGGCCGCGCCCCTACCCACCCGCTTCAACTTGGACTTTTGTAGAGATATTCACGATGATCAATTGGGTCCTGACCAAGATCTTTGGTAGCCAGCACGAACGCGACGTTAAGGCGATGGCGTCCACCGTCGAACAGATCAACCAGTTAGAGCCGGAGATCGAAGCGCTGAGCGACGAACGCCTGCGCCAACGGACCGCCGAGCTGCGCCAGGAGATCGCCGACGGGCGCGACCTCGACGACTGCCTCGCCCCAGCCTTCGCCATTGCCCGCGAGGCGGCCAAACGCACCGTTGGGATGCGCCCCTATGACGTGCAGCTGATGGGCGGAGTCGTCCTCCACCGCGGCCGCATCGCCGAAATGAAAACCGGTGAGGGCAAGACGTTGATGGCGACCATGCCGGTCTTCCTCAACGCCTTGGGCGGCAAGGGCGTGCACGTGGTCACCGTCAACGACTACCTGGCGCGACGCGACGCCGAGTGGATGGGCAAGGTCTACCGCTTTCTGGGCTTGAGCGTCGGGATCATCCAACATGACATGCCGGAGGACGACCGCAAAGCGGCCTATGCCGCGGACGTGACCTACGGCACCAACAACGAGTTCGGCTTCGACTACCTGCGCGACAATATGAAGTTCGACCTCGCCTCGATGGTCCAAAGGCCGCACAACTTCGCCATCGTCGATGAGGTCGACTCGATCCTGGTCGACGAAGCGCGAACACCGTTGATCATCTCGGGACCGTCCGAGGAATCGGTCGACAAGTACTACCAGATCAACCGCATCATTCCCCGCCTCGAGCGCGGCGAGGAGATCGAGGAAGAGGACGGCTCGAAGTACACCACCGGCGACTACCTGGTGGACGAAAAGGCCAGCTCCGTCGCCCTCACCGACGAGGGGGTGAGCCAGGTTGAAAAGCTCCTCGGGATCGAGAATCTCTACGACTCCAAGAACATGGAGCTGCTGCACGGGGTCAACCAAGCCCTGCGCGCCCACCACATGTTCAAGCGCGACGTCGACTATCTGATCCAGGACGGCAAGGTGGTCATCGTCGACGAGTTCACCGGCCGCATGATGCCGGGGAGACGCTGGTCCGACGGCCTCCACCAGGCGGTCGAAGCCCGCGAAGGGGTCAAGATCGAACGCGAGAATCAAACCCTCGCCACGATCACCTTCCAGAACTACTTCCGGATGTACGACAAGCTCTCGGGGATGACCGGAACCGCCGACACCGAGGCCACCGAGTTCCACCAGATCTACGGTCTCGACGTCACCGTCATCCCCACCAACGAGCCCATGGCCCGCATCGATCGGCCAGATCTCATCTACATGTCCGCCGCCGAGAAATGGGAGGCCGTGGCCGAAGAGATCATCGACGGCCACGAACGGGGCCAACCGGCGCTGGTCGGCACGATCTCCATCGAGACCAGCGAAACCTTGTCAGCCAAGCTCAAGAAACGAGGCGTGCGCCACGTGGTGCTCAACGCCAAGTTCCACGGTCGCGAGGCCAACATCGTGGCCCAGGCGGGCCGCAAGGGCGCCATCACCATCGCCACCAACATGGCCGGCCGCGGAACCGACATCGTCCTCGGCGGCAACCCCGAAGGGCTCGCCCGCTCGGAAGCCGACCCCGAGACCGAGCCCGAAGCCTACGCCGAAGCCCTGGCGCGCTACACCGAGAGCTGCAAGCTCGAACGCGAGGAGGTCCTCGCCGCTGGTGGCCTCCACATTCTGGGCACCGAGCGCCACGAATCCCGTCGCATCGACAACCAACTCCGCGGCCGCTCCGGCCGCCAAGGCGACGCCGGCTCGTCGCGCTTCTACCTCTCGCTCGAAGACGACCTGATGCGCATCTTCGGCTCCGACCGCATCAAGGGGCTGATGGGCAAGCTGGGCATGGAAGAGGGCGAAGCGATCGAAAACAAGATGGTCAGCCGCTCGATCGAGAAGGCGCAAACGCAAGTCGAAGGGCGCAACTTCGAAGTCCGCAAGCACCTCCTAGAGTACGACGATGTGATGAACAAGCAGCGCGAGGCGATCTACAAGCTGCGCCGCGACATTCTGGAAGGCCGCGAGGGCCGCGACTACCTGCACCAAATCAGCGCCGACGTCCTCGACTTCACCATCGAGAACCACTGCGACCCCAAGATCGACCCCAGAGACTGGGGACTGGCCGAACTCTCGACCGAGATCCTCGCCTACTTCGACATCGACACCCACCAGCTGGACATCGACCCGGAAGAGATCACCATCGACGACCTGCGCTCCAAGCTAGGAGACGCCGTCCAAGCCAAGTACAACGACAAGGTGGACCGGCTCACCAGCGACCTGATGGCCCTCTTCGAGCGCGACATCATGCTGCGCACCGTGGACCGCTCGTGGAAAGACCACCTCCTAGCCCTAGACCACCTCAAAGAGGGAATCGGCCTCCGCGGTTATGGCCAGAAGGATCCCCTGAACGAGTACAAACGAGAAAGTTTCGAACTCTTCCAAGCGATGAAAGATCGGGTCGAAGACACGATCATCAAGACCCTCTTCCGCGTCGAACCGATCAGCGAAGAACAACTGGCCGAACAACGCCATCGCCGAGCCGCCAGCGCCCCCTCCAAGATGCGCTTCAGCGCCCCTCCCAAAACCTCGGCCCCCGCCCAGAAGGTGGTCACCGTCAGGAACACCGAAAAGGTAGGCCGCAATGACCGCAAGAAGTACAAAAAGTGCCACGGTAGAGCCAAGGTCGCTAGCTAACCCACCCGAGACGCGAGGCCCCGCCCCAGCCATCGCTAGATACCCGGTTCCCTCCCCCAACCACCCAACCATTGCACCCCCCCAATCCTCATGCTACAGTAGCATCACCAAATCGCACGATGACCCCGTGGCAGGACCGTCCAACAGACGGAAGGTGGGCAGAAACCGATGTCCGAGCGAAGAACCAGACAAGTAGAACTAGTCGGCAAGAAAATCCGCCGTCTAAGAAAAGAGCGCAAGCTCACGCAAAACGAGCTGGCCAGCCGCATCGGCATCCAGCAAAGCGATCTGTCGCGCATCGAACGCGGCGAATACCGCGTTAGCCTAGACACCCTCTTCCGCATGCTCGCGGAATTCAAGGTCAGCGTCGCCGAATTCTTCGAAGAACCCAAACCGGGCAGAGTCAGCCCCCGCGAGGCCTGGATGGTCCAGCAATTCAACGCCCTGGGGCAAGACGATCAGAAAGAAGTGCAGCGCCTCATCGGAAAGCGTCACCGTAACTCGCAATCCTATCCGGCCCAGCGAAGGACCACCGGAACTTGAGTGACCCTCAGCAGGCTCCTAGCAGCACCTCCAAGAAAAGGGAAAACATGCCCACCACACAGACTTTGAAAGAGCGTTGTGAACAGCTGCGGGAGTCCGCCTGGAGTGAAGTGTACTCGGGCCGAATAGGTAGAGGCCTCGAACTCCACGAAGAGGCAGTCCGAATCGCTGAAGATAATGGCGATCCACATATGCGCGACGCCGCCCTGTGCGGCCGAGCCACCCTCTGGATCGAAACTGGTGAAATCGCCGAGGCACAGCCGGTACTGCGACGAATCTTGATGCAAAACGCAGACTCCTTGAACTCATTCCGGGCCGCATACGCACTGTCCCGGAGCTACGAACTCCAGCGCGACCTCGAGAAAGCCGGTTTTTACGCTCGCATTGCCCATCGCAACAGCCGCCAGACCGCAGATCCTCTCCAACTGAGTTGCAGCTACAACCAATTGGGTGGCCTGGCCATGATCGCCAGTGACTTCGAGTCCGCGCTCCCCTTGCTTCAGCAGGCACTCACTCTGCTTCCCGAAACACCGTCGGTGGCACGAGCCCTAGTCTTAGACAACCTCGGCTATTGCGAAGGAATTCTTGGTCAGTGGCGAAAGGGGTTTCGTAGCCTCTTCGCGAGTTTGCTGCTCTTGCGTCGCCTAGGAGCGCACGGCTTCGAAGCCGTGCCTCGTCTGAGCCTCGCCTATGGCTACCTCGAGATTGGCCGTCCAAATCGGGCTTTTCAGCATGCCAAACGAGCCTTCGCTCTGGCCAGTCAGCAAGAGAGGCTCGAACCCCAGAAGTACGGACTCTTCCTGCTCGGAGAAGCCGAGAAACAACGTGGTAATCCACTGGCGGCCCGCTACTACTTCCACCGGCTCCAAGAGAACTTCTACCCCGACTCCCCCGAAGTACCCGACCTCCTGCTCTTCATCAACGTTCAACAGCTCGTGAACTTGAAGGCATAGCATCATGGAAAATCGAAACAAGATGGCCGCCATTCCATCCATTCTTCTTCTGGCCTTTCTCGTCGCAGCTCTTCCCGCACGTAGCGAGGTCCTCCGCGATGCCGCTCTCGGATTCTCGGGCGTGATTTACGTGGCGAGGAACGGAACCTGCGAAGAATTACTCAGTAACTGCGCGGCGGGGGCAGCCGACTATCCAGTTGTCGTCGTTGACCTACTTGTAGCTGGCGAGGAACCGCGACGCCTCCTGCTACCCACGACTGACGACTCCCTGGTAGAGGGGGTTCCGACCCTGTTCGTCGAAAGTGCGAGCGACACCCTCTATGTCGTTTGGGAAAGCCGTATTGGACCCGATGTATCCCTGGTCAATCTGGCTTGGCTCAGGGAGGGAGAATGGTCGGAGGTCATTGAGGTTTCGGGAGACAGTGAGCCGCTCAAAGGGCCACCCAAGGTCGAGATCACCCGCGATACCTTTGTGCTCGCCGACGAAAATGGCGAGGATCAAGAGCATCTGCGATCGCTCCTGCACCTAGCTTGGTCGGAACAGCGCGAGGAGAATGTCGAGGCTTTCTACACCGCGATCGTGCTCGAGGACGCTACCTATCTCGGAGCCAACAGTGTATTCAACCTGTCCAAGCTCGACCCCAATCGGGCACCTGAGGAGCCAGCGGGAGTACCGGCCAACCTCCTCTACGCACCGCAGCTACGCCCAGGGCGCGACCACCGCACCGTCATCGTTGGCCTGGCGAATCCGGCTTCCGAACGTTTTCTCTCCTTTGAGATCCGGCTAATTCCCGGCGAACTCACGGAACTTGCACAGCTGGTTATTCTCGAAATACTCGCCAACGGCAGTCAACTCACCCCAGAAAGCCTAGCAAGTCTAGCGGACCGCATTGGCGGCCACATCGTGGATGTAGGCTTTCGCTTCCATCCAGGGTTGATCGGAAGTCTGGCTGATAGCGTTCGTTCGCTAATCCTCAGCCAGCCCAGCCCTGCGCCAGACGGTATCGCGGCCCTGTCCGAACGCATTGGCGGCCACATCGTGGACGTCGGAGCGCGAATGCTGGACGGCGGAGTCTTCTCCAACGGTGCGCTACCCAAAGTCGACCTTTTCCTCTCCGCCTCCCCGCCAACTGACGGCCAGTTCCCAGGCTTGGTGCCCCACTTAGTACGGCTCCAACTGGTCGACGACCGTCCGATACCGCCCGTGGGAGCGAACCAGGCCGCCTTCTACGTCTCCCAGAATGGGACCAAGAGTGTGGTTAGCTGGATGCGCAAGGGCAACCTCCACTACCGTGAGACGCGAGGCGACGGCTGGACGGCGATCCGTAGGATTGAACTCGGTGGCCCCATCGATGCAACCATGGCCGAGCGGATTCTGCGCCAGCGGGTCAACGATCTCTAACGGCCACTTCGGCCACCGCCCGCCGTAGCCTCTCGATGACCTCATCGGTGGTGAGGCGGGTGGTGTCGATCAGCTGGTAGCTGGCGTCGTGGGTGAGTGGCGAGTGTTCGCGTTGCGAGTCTCGACGGTCGCGCTCGACCATCTTGCCCAGAACCTCGTCCAGTTCGCGCTCCGTGCCGTGCTCGGCGAGCTGGCGCTGGCGGCGCTCGGCGCGCACGCGCGGATCAGCGTCGAGGAAGAACTTGTGCGGGGTCTGGGGGAAGACCCGAGTTCCGATGTCTCGCCCTTCGACCACGGCGCCGAAAGTGCGCCCGGCCTCGCGTTGCAGTTCCACCAGCCGTTGGCGCACCGCCGGATAGACCGAGATGATCGAGGTCAGCGCTCCCACCTCAGGGGTGCGAATCCGTTCCTCCACCGTTTCGCCGTCGAGCAGAACCTCCAGAGCGAGGCCATCACTCCCTGGGCGGGGCGCGAGTTGAAGATCCAAACCCGAAGCTAGCCGCTCGACCGCTTCCCGGTTCGCGGGATCGATCCGCCCTTCCATCACCGCCAGGGCCACCGAGCGATACATCGCGCCGGTATCAAGAAAGGGCACCTCGAGAAGCTGCGCCAACGCTTTGGCCACCGTGCTCTTGCCGACGCCCGAGGGGCCGTCGATTGCCACGATCAGCGTTTCGCAAGAAGAGTCCGCCACCGCCGTTGACTCAGCCATGATCCGCCCTCATTCGATCGATCGCATGCAACAGCCGCTCGTTCCGCGCGCGGGATTCCTCCGACGCCAAGAAGCGACCGCCTAGGCTCATCGCGGCTTCCGGTCGCCCGGTCGAGGCTTAGACTCTCCACCAGACCGCGATCCCGGCCTGGAGCCCCTCTTCGCACTTGCAGAGTTCGAACGACCCTTGGAAGCCGATTTGGTGCCCGCCGGGTGTGGGCGACCGCGCTTGGCGCCAGCTCTGCCTTTGCCTCTCGGCACCTCTTGGTCGGTGCTGCGGCGCAGGCTGTCCAACTCGGCCTTGGTCAGTTCGCGCAGATCTCCCAGCGGCAGGCCGGCGGCGGTAATTGGGCCGATCGCCGCCCGCCGCAAGCGCTGAACGGAATGGCCGATGCGGAAGAACATGTCGCGGATCTGCCGGGTGCGCCCCTGCTGCAAGATCACCGTCCACCAGCTGTAGCCACCGGCTCCCAGGCGACCCCCGGTGGCGACGCGGTGGGGTTCGATCTGGCACGGTGCCGTCTTCTTACGGTCGAGGTAGATGCCCTGGCGCAGCCTGTCGAGATCGTGCTCCTTGGGAGTTCCTTTGACCTTGACCTGGTAGCGCTTGGTGCAGCCGAATCGGGGGTGGGCAACACGGTGTGCCAGGTCGCCATCGTCGGTCAGCAAGAGCAGCCCTTCGGTTTGAAAATCGAGTCGTCCCACCGGCACCAATGCCTTGCGCAGCCCCGGTGGAACCAAGTCGATGACCGTCGGGCGCCCCTCCGGGTCCGAGGTGGTCGACATCACTCCGCGCGGCTTGTTGAGCAGGAGGTAGCGATAGTTGGTGCCGTGCGGCTGGACCCTTCGGCCGTCAACTTTGATCGAATCGGTGCGCGGATCGACCTGGACCCCCAGTTCGGCCACGGCCCCGTTGACGGTCACTCGGGCGGCCCGGATCAGCTCTTCGGCCTGCCGGCGCGAAGGTGCGACACCGGCCCGGGCCAGAACCTTTTGTAGCCGCTCCAGCCGGGTTTCTCCAGTTTGGCCACGGTCGGTGTGGTTGCGCTCTTTCACAGTCTTCATCCCGCCTCTTCCAAAGCCTCGGCATCGTCAAGAGCCGCCGCTTCTTTCAGAAATTCTTCTTCACTGTCGGCCACGGACTCGACATCAGCCGTCAAAACAGCGCCCAACCCTTCGCCATCCGCCGCGAGGCCGAAGGTCTCCTCAAACTCCTCGAGTGGCGGAAGTTCCTTGAGCCTGCCCAAGCCGAAGTGGACCAGAAACTCCTTGGTGGTGCGGTATAGGAAGGGATTGCCCACCACCTCCTTGCGGCCAGCGATGCGGATCAGCCGCCGCTCGAGCAGCGTCTTGAGTACCCCTGAGGCGCTCACCCCGCGCAACTCTTGGATCTCGGGCGAGGTCACCGGCTGGCGGTAGGCGACGATGGCCAGCGTTTCGAGAGCCGCCATCGACAGCTTGCCGCTACCCCGCACTTCGTAAAAGCGGCGTAGCCATCCGGCCAATTCCGGCCGGGTCACCAGCCGCACACCGCCCGCGACTTCGTCCATCATGACGCCTCGGCCCACCACGGGATCGCCCTCGCCGTCCCCATCCGCGCCGGAACCCTCGACCTCGGATCCACTTGCGGCGGGGTAGCGAGTGAGCACGGTCTCCAGTGCTTCGAGCGCCTCTTCGCGCTCCTGCTCGGCGAAGAGTTCCATCAGCCGATCGCGGGATATCGGCTCCGAAGAGACGAAGAGAATCGCCTCTAAGGCCGCTTCCATTTCACTTCGTGGGGTCACGCCAAAAAGCCCTCCATCTCCGCCTCGGCCAGATCGCGCGTCGTACGGTGCAACAAAATATCGCCCGCCTGGGTTTGATGCAGTTGCACCAGGTGCAAGCGGGTCAACTCCAAGACCGCGAGGAAAGCGGCGATCGCTTCGCCCCGGCAGCTGCGAGTTCGTAGATCGTCGACCAAATCAAAGGGGCGACCGGCGGTCAACCGGGCGAGGAAGCGGTCCACCTGGTCGCGTACGGTGAAGACCTCCCCGCTGAACTCGATCGCTGGCGGATGCTCGCGATCGTAGCGCACCAGCACGGTGCGTAGCGCCTTGAGCAAGTCGAATAGGGACACGTCCCCGAGATCAATCTCTTCCTCGGGATCCGGCGCCATCGAGAGCGCCTGCGGCTCGCGGGTGAACATCCCCCGGCGCATGCTGTCGACCTCGGCGAGGGCCTGGGCCGCCTCTTTCAGGCGCTGATATTCGAACAGCCGCTGAACCAGGAACTCGCGGGGGTCTTCTAGCTCTTCGCCGTCCTCGCTCTTAGTTTGGGGCAGGAGCAGGCGAGACTTGAGGTGAATCAGCTGGGCCGCCTCGTAGATGTACTCACCGGCGATGTCGAGGTTCAGCTCCTCCATCAGCATTAGGTACTCGTGGAACTGGTCGCAGATCGTCGCCACTGGAATGTCGGCAATCTCGACTTCGTTGACCTTCACCAGGTGCAGAAGCAGATCCAGGGGGCCGTCAAAAATGGGCAAATGGACCCGCCAGGACTCGGGCAATAGACCTTGTTGGGGGCGGGGGCTACTCATGTTTCGGACAGTTCTTTGCCAATCGAATGAAATCAGCGACTCCAAAGTAGAGCCGCTGCGCTGAATCAGCGCGGGAATTTAAGGTGACCGCGAGGGGCAAACTCAAAGCCCCAATCATGACCGGGCGCGACGCTAGCGATCCATGAGGATATCATCGTCTCCACCTCATACTCCCCGCCAATCGATGACTTCCGATCCACACCACCCTACCTCGCCGCTCATCGAGCTCAAGGCAGTCAGCCGGAGTTTCCGCGAAGCGGGTCAAGAGCGGGCTGTCTTGCGCGCCGCCAGCGGCACGATCAACACTGGAGAACTGGTGGTCTTGGTCGGGCGCAGTGGCTCGGGCAAGTCGACTCTACTCAACCTGATCAGTGGCATCGACCTCCCCTCCTCCGGCGAGGTCTGGGTCGCCGGCAGCGAGGTTTCGGCGCTGGACGAACACCACCGGACGCTCTTTCGTCGGCGAAGTATCGGTTTCATCTTCCAGTTCTTCAACCTCTTGCCTACCCTCACGGTGGAGGAAAACTTGCTGTTGCCGCTCGAGCTCAACGGTAGGGTGAGCGCCGCCGACCGGGATCGGGCGCTCGCGCTGCTCGACGAGGTCGACCTGCGCGAGAGAGCTGGGACCTTCCCGGATCGGCTCTCGGGCGGCGAGCAACAGAGGGTCGCCGTGGCGCGTGCCTTGGCCAACAATCCCCCCCTGGTGCTGGCCGACGAGCCGACCGGTAACCTCGATCTCGAAACCGGTCTCGAAGTGATCGAACTGCTCGATCGGCTCACCCGACGTGCTGGCAAGACCCTGTTGATGGTGACTCACAGCCCCGAGGTGGTGGGGGTCGCCGACCGAGTGATGACCTTGGTCGATGGCCAGCTAATCACCACCTCCAAGCCCCGGCCCGCTGGCCAGAGATCCGATGGTCAGCGATGAGCCCGCTGCTGTGGCGTTCTAGCCGCCGCTACCTGATGCGTCATCCCTGGCAGGCGGGACTGGCCATCCTCGGCGTGGCGCTCGGAGTCGCCGTCGTGGTCTCGATCGAGCTCGCCAACGGCAGTGCCCAGAGTGCCTTCGCCCTCTCCACCGAGGCGGTCACCGGGCGGGCCACCCATGAGGTCAGCGCCGATGGAGGACTCGACGAGGAACTCCTGCGCCAAGTCAAGCTGGCCTACCCCCAAATCCCCGCCGCCCCCATCGTCGAGGGGTTCATCAGCCTCGACGCCGAACCGGGGCGCGCCTTTCCGTTGCTGGGGGTGGATCCTTTCGCCGAAGGACCCTTCCGCGGCTTCTTTGGCCAGGGAAGGTGGCTGATCGCTAGCCAAGGCTCCGGTCTTGACATTTCCTCCTTCTTGACTCGCCGTAACGCCGTCCTGCTCGACCGCGCCACCGGCGAGAGGCTGAACGTCAAGGCTGGCGACAGCCTGCCGGCGCGGGTCGAGGGGCGAGCGGTAATGCTCTGGGTCGCCGGCCTGCTCGGGGGCGACGACTCCGCCAGCCGGCGCGCCATCACCGATCTGCTGATCGCCGACCTATCCACCGCTCAGGAGTTGCTAGGCAGCGAGGGGCGGCTGAGTCGAATCGACCTGATCTTGCCCACGGAGGCAACGATCGGGTCCAGCGAAGAGCGCATCCGCGCCAGTCTGCCGCAAGGAGTGACCCTCAAGCCGACCGCCGCCCGGCAACAAAACATCCTCGAGATGACCCGAGCCTTCCGCCTCAACTTGCGGGCACTGGCCTTGCTCGCCCTGGTTTGCGGCGTCTTCCTGATCTACAACACGATGACCTTCTCGGTGGTGCAACGACGGCCGCTGCTCGGCCGCATCCGCGCCCTGGGGGTGACCCGGCGCGAGATCTTCACTCTGATCCTCGGGGAAGCCGCCGCCATCGGCGCCCTCGGCACCGCTCTCGGGTTAGTGCTAGGCGTCGTTCTCGGCCGAGGGTTGGTCAAGCTGGTCGCGCGGACGGTCAATGACTTCTATTTTCGGGTGGCGACAACCGATCTGGTGATCGACCCGGCAATCCTGACCCGCGGCGCCCTCCTCGGTCTCGGTGCCGCCTTGCTGGCGGCGCTGGCACCGGCGATCGAGGCCACCTCCAGCGCTCCCGGTGCCGTCCTGCGCAGATCGTACTTGGAAGAGAGCCACCGCCGCTCCTTGCCCCGCACCACCCTCTTGGCCCTGCTGCTGCTCGCCATATCAGCGGGGCTCCTCGCCCTGCCCAGCCGGTCGTTGGCGCTCAGCTTCTCCGGCTTGGCGCTAGGGATGCTCGCCGCGGCCCTTCTGGCGCCGCTGGCGACGGTCGTCCTCAGCCGGTTGGCCGGACCACCGCTCAGCCTCATGCTGGGCATTCTGGGGCGCATGGCGGCGCGCGGCGTGGTCGCCTCGCTCAGCCGGACCGGCGTCGCCATCGCAACCCTGATGATCACCGTCTCGGTGACGGTAGGGGTCGGGGTGATGGTGACCAGTTTCCGCACCGCGGTGGAAAGCTGGCTGGAGACCGTCCTCAAAGCGGATCTCTACGTCGCCCCCGTCGGTCGTATGACGGCGGGCCAGACCGCCCTCTTCGACGACGCACTCGTCGACCGCTTGCAGGCCCTTCCCGGAATCGCCAAGGTCAATACGCTGCGCTGGCGCACGGTCGAAACCCCACGCGGTTCCACCACCCTGCGGGCGGTGATCGCCAACCAACACACCCGCGACACCTTCGTTCTTAGCGCCGGCTCCGCCGAGGAGAGTTGGACCGCTTTCGCGGCGGGTAGCGGGCTGCTGGTCTCGGAACCCCTGGCCTACATGCGCCGGCTCGAAGTCGGCGACACGGTGCGCCTGGAGACACCGGTCGGCCCGCGCGCCTTCTCGGTCGCCGGGATCTTCGTCGACTACGCCGCCGACCAAGGCGCCTACCTCATCGCGCGCCGCCCCTACCAAGAGCTGTGGGGAGATCGGCGCTATGGCGCCTTGGCGCTGATCGCGGACGGCACCGTCGCCCCCGAGCAATTGGTCGAAGCCACCCGCCGGGCAACCGAAGGGCTGGCGAGCGATCTGCTGATCCAGTCCACCGGCTCCTTGCGGCAAGAGTCGATTGAGATTTTCGATCGCACCTTCCTGATCACCGGAGTGTTGCGCATGCTGGCCGGGATCGTCGCTCTGATCGGCGTGCTGAGCGCCTTGATGGCCCTGCAACTGGAACGGGGCCATGAGCTGGCGGTGCTGCGCGCCAACGGCTTGACTCCCGGGCAACTGCTGCGCTTGGTCACCACCCAGACCGGGCTGATGGGGGCGGTCGCCGGCCTGCTCTCGATGCCGGTCGGGTTGGCGATGGCGGCGGTGATGATCTACATCATCAATCGGCGTTCCTTCGGCTGGAGCCTAGAGATGCAGTGGTCGCCCCTCATCTTGCTCCAAGCGTTGGCCCTCTCCCTGGGTGCCGCCCTGCTCGCCGGTCTCTACCCCGCCTTCAAGATGGCGACCACCTCACCGGCGCAGGCGCTGCGTGAAGAGTAGGACACGCTTCGCCCTGGCCGGCGCCGCCCTGCTGGCGGTGCTGCTCTGGGCTCTACTGACGGTCCTCAAGCCAACCCCTCGCCCGCGGGTCACCACGACCATCTCCGTGCGGCAAGCGCTGGCTCCGACCGAGATCCAAGGCTACGCGCAAGCCCTAGAGCCGCGCCCCTTTGTCTTTCCCGCCGACCATGGACCGCACCCCGAGTTTCGCTCCGAGTGGTGGTACTTCACCGGCAACCTGCGCCAGCTCCCCGAGGGCCGGCGGTTCGGCTTTCAGGTGACCTTCTTCCGCCAGCGCTTGGCGCCGCTGGCGG
>QIHU01000600.1 GCA_003231035.1 Acidobacteriota bacterium | reverse complement strand
GGCGCATTGTGAAAACGGGCGCATTGTGAAAACGGACGCACCGTGAAAACGGACGCACCGTGAAAACGGAACCGGCGAGACAGCTAATCGGTAGTGAATTTAAGTAGGCTGAGGTAAACATGGGAAAGATCCGGGTTCAAGACCTGGCAAAAAAAATGGGGATCGGCAACCAGGATCTCCTTTTTAAGTTGCGTTCCATTGGGGTGCGTGTCGAGGGCGATGACGCCAATATTGACACCGATATCATCGCGGCGATTCTTCAGGGAAAGAAGCTGCCCAACCCCCGCGAGGTCATCCTGCGCGATGCGCAAGCCAAGAGCACCGCCCCCCCCGACCGGCGACGGCAGCCGCAACGGCGCATGCCACCCAATCCTTTGCGCCCCAAGCGACCGCGCAGCCTCATTCAGAAGGTTGAGCAGAAGATCAAGACCATCCCCACTTCGGCCCCGCCCCAGGGCGCCGCGCCACCGGCCGCGGCCGCGACACCCGCGACCGCTCCCAAGCCCGCACCTGCCGAGGCCGCGAGTCCTGGACGCGGCGACACCAAGAAGTCGAAGCGACCGATCAAGAAGGCCGTGACTACGGCGCGGCCACGCGCCGAGGAGGCGACCGACCTCGCCGACTTCAAGGGATCGGTCAAAGAAATCGAAGCCGCACAGACCGCCCGCGAAAAGAGTGGCGGTTCCGAGGAGCGCCGCAAGCGCCGCACGGAACGAAAACGGCAGGACGCTCAGACCCCTTCCGGGCAACAACAGCACCTCCCCCGCTTCAAGGACGAGGCGCCCACCGGGCCGGTCATGCTCTCTGAAGGCATGACGGTTCGCGACTTCGCCGACAAGCTGGGCGTCAAGTCGAAGGATTTGATCAAGTCGCTTTTCCAACGCGGAGTCATGGCCAGCATCAACCATGTTCTCGAGCCAGAGCTCGCCGAAGAACTGGCCATGGATATGGGAGTCGAGACCAAGATCGTCAGCTTCGAAGAGGAAGTCCAGCTCGAGCAAGAGCGCCTCGCCCCGACCACCAGCGAAGGTCAAGAGCCTCGGCCGCCGGTAGTCACCGTGATGGGCCACGTCGACCACGGTAAAACCTCATTGCTCGACGCCATCCGCTCGAGCAACGTCGCCGAGGGCGAGTCGGGTGGAATCACCCAGCACATCGCGGCGTACCGAGTCATCGCGCAAGACAAACCCATCGTCTTCTTGGACACACCGGGTCACGAAGCCTTCACCATGATGCGTTCCCGCGGTGCCCAGTCGACCGACATCGTGATTTTGGTGGTCGCCGCCGACGATGGAGTGATGCCGCAAACGATCGAGGCGATCGATCACGCCCGCGCCGCCGACGTCCCGATCATCGTCGCGCTCAACAAGATCGACAAAGACAACGCCAATCCCGACCGGGTCAAGAAGCAGCTGGCCGACCACAACTTGATGGTCGAAGACTGGGGTGGCGATACCGTCGCGGTTCCAATTTCCGCCATCAAGGGCGAGGGCATTTCGGATCTTCTCGAAATGGTCTTGATCACTGCTGACCTCCTCGAACTGAAGGCGACGCCCAAACTACCCGCACAGGGCGTGGTTCTCGAAGCTCGCAAGGATGTGGGGCGCGGTATCGTGGCCACCATCTTGGTGCAAGACGGAACCCTATCGGTAGGCGATAACTTCGTCTCCGGTTCCACCCTCGGTCGCGTCCGCGCCCTCCTCGACGAGCATGGCGAACGGCTCAAGAAAGCCGGTCCGGCCACACCGGTCGAAGTCACCGGTTTCGGCGACGTGCCGGAAGCGGGCGATCTCTTCCAGGTGGTCGAGAACGAGAACAAAGCCCGAGGTATCGCCTCGATGCGCCGCCAGGAGAAGCGCCGCCGCGAAATGATGCCCACCGCCGGTGCTCTCTCGCTCGAGCAGTTGTTCGACAAGATTCAAGAGGGTGAGGTCAAAGAGCTACCGGTGGTCCTCAAGGGCGATGTGCAGGGCTCGGTCGAGGTGCTGCGCGATGCGCTCACCAAGCTCAGCACCGAAAAAGTCAAGGTACGCACCATCTTGACCGGTGTCGGCGCCATCACCACCAACGACGTGACTCTGGCGATGGCCTCGGGCGCGGTGATCATCGGCTTCAATGTCCGCCCGGAACGCAAAGCGTCCGAAATGGCGGATAAAGAGGGCGTGGATGTGCGGCTGCACACCGTAATCTACAACCTGACCGACGAAGTCACCAAGGCGATGGCCGGCCTGCTGGAACCGGAGTTCCGCGAGGTCACCAAGGGATCCGCCGAAGTCCGCGAGATCTTCAAAGTACCCAAGGCGGGAGTCATCGCCGGTTGCCATGTGACCGAGGGATCGATTCCGCGCAACGCCTCCGTTCGACTACTGCGCGACCACGTGGTGATCTACGAAGGCAAGATCTCCTCCTTGCGCCGATTCAAGGACGACGCCTCCGAAGTGAGGTCCGGCTTCGACTGTGGAATTGGCCTCGATCGCTATCAAGACATGAAGCCCGGCGATATCATTCAGGCCTACGTCCAAGAAGAGATTGCCGCGAAACTCTAAGAGCAGGACCGCGCTACGAAGTAAGGGGTGAGACGATGGTGGTCGCCGTCTCGGTTTGTGAGCTTCATTTGCCAGCAGTGCGCAGCCTCAAGGGCAAGCGGCGCATCGTCAAGTCGCTGGTCGAGCGGATCCACCGGCGCTACCGAGTTTCGGTAGCGGAAACAGCCTTTCATGACCTCCACCAGCGGGCGGAAATCGCCATCGCCGCGGTGGCCGTCCGCGAAGGCGAACTGACCCATCTGATGCAACAACTGAGAGACCTCATCGACGCGGAGAGCGAAGCCATTCTGACTTTCTGGGAACCCCAATTCATCGAGGGACACGATTCATGAGCCGGCGCACTAGCCGCGTTGCCGACATGGTTCGGGCCGAGCTTGGCGAGTTGATCCGGCGCGAGCTGCGGGATCCTCGCGTCGGGTTGGTCACCATCAGCGAAGTGGACCTCAGCCCCGATCTGAGCCATGCGCGGGTTCGAGTCTCCACCCTGGGAGAGGACGAGGCCAGGGAACTCAGTCTCGACACTCTCAACCGGGCCAGCGGCTTCTTACGCACCCAACTGGCCAACCGCCTCAACTTGCGAGCAACCCCAGCTCTTCGCTTCGAACTCGATCGAGGAGCCGAGACAAGCCGACAGATTACCGACTTGCTGGAGGGCCTAGACCATGACCGCGAAGACGCCTGAAGATGTCCTGACGACCGTACGCCGAGGCGACCGATTCCTCCTGACCAGCCACGCCAACCCCGACGGCGACGCCATCGGCTCCGAGCTTGGCCTAGCGAGGATTCTGAGAGCCCAAGGCAAGAGCGCCGTCATCTGGAATCGAGACCCCACCCCGGGCCTCTACAAGCCACTGCCAGGTAGCGAACGAATTCATGTCGGGCTAGAGCCTCCCGCCGGCTTCCCCGACCTCTTCGACGGAGTCATCGTCTTGGAGTGCCCGAGCCCGGATCGAACCGGCCTCGAGGACTTCCTCGACCAGCTCCCGATCCTGAATATCGACCACCACATGGGCAATCAGCACTACGGCCAGGTCAACTGGATCGACTCCGCGGCCCCCGCCGTGGGCGAAATGGTCTTTCGCCTCGCCCAAGGGATGAATTTTGCCCTCGATGAGCAGACCGCGACCTGCCTCTTCCTGACCTTGGTCACCGACACCGGAGGCTTCCGCTTCTCCAATGCCACCGCTTCCGCCTTCGAGTCAGCGGCGCAATTGGTGCGCGAGGGAGCCCGTCCCGAGCAGGTCTCGCAGTGGCTTTATGAGAGCCAATCCCTAGCTTCGATTCGCCTGCTCGCCGAGATGCTGGCCACCCTCACTCTGCATCACGAGGGTCGGATCGCCTCTGTCTACCTCAGCCAAGAGATGTTCGAGCGCGCCGACGCCACCGAGAGCGATTCCGAGGGGCTGACCGACTATCCGCGCTCCATCGCCGGAGTCCAAGCAGCGATTCTGCTCCGCGAACGCAAGCCGGGCCTCTACAAGGCCTCGTTGCGCAGCCGCGGCGAAGTCGACGTCCAAAAAGTAGCGCTCCAGCATGGCGGCGGTGGCCACCGCAACGCCGCCGGCTGCGAACTCGAAGGCGACCTCGAAACCACCCTGTCGACGATCGTCGACGGGCTTGGCAAGGCTCTCGACGAAAACTAATGGCGGACTCGAGACACGGCTTGCTGTTGGTCGACAAGGTGGTTGGCGGCACCTCGCATTCCGTCGTGCAGCAGGCCCGCCGCCTGTTGCGGCAGAAGAAGATCGGCCACTGCGGGACCCTAGACCCCGCAGCCGATGGCCTCCTATTGCTCACCGTCGGTCATGCCACTCGCTTGACGCGTTTTTTGATCCAAGCGCCCAAGGTCTACCTCGGAGAGATTCAGTTCGGAGTCACCACCGACACCTATGACGCCGATGGAGAGGTCACGGCGCAAGCATCGATCGCCGACCTGACCCGCCAAGCCATCGAGGCCGCGATGCCACCCTTCGAGGGCAAGATCGATCAACTGCCACCCGCCTACTCGGCCAAGAAGGTCAACGGGGTCAAGCTCTACGAGCTGGCGAGGCGGGGCGAGGAGGTGCCGCGAGAAGCCAAACAAGTCACGGTCTACGAGTTCACCGCCACCAGCGAGTTGGTGGATGGCCGGATCGGCTTCAAGCTGAGCTGCGCCTCCGGCACCTACGCTCGCAGCCTGGCCCACGACCTCGGTGAGGCGCTCGGTTGCGGCGGCCATCTGGCAAGTTTGCGCAGGACCTCAGTGGGGCCCTTCAAGGTCGAGGAAGCCTCGACTCTCGCCCAACTGGCCGCCGCTCTAGAGGCCGGCGAGGAGCTAGACCGAGGCTGGTACCCGTTCGATTCGATCCCCCTCCCCTTCGGCCAGATCACCACCGATGCGCAGCAGCAGCGGCGGATTCAGCACGGCCAGACGATTCTGGTCCGCGAGCTGGCCAGCGAGGAGGGCGACTGGGTCAAACTGGTCAACCAGCGTCAACAATTCATCGCCATCGGCACCGTGACTGAAAGAGTCAGCGCCGCCGGTGTCGGTATCATCCAGCCCAAAGTGGTCTTTGCGTGATACGAAGCACCAAAATCTCCCCTCTGGAACGGACATGTTCAGTTGGGATCGTCTTGCATCCATGCTAGTATTTCCCGGTTTTGACAGGAGAGAACTACATTGACTCAAACCACAGAAATGAAGCAGAGCACGATCGCTGACTTTCAGCGCCACGAGGGAGACAACGGCTCCCCCGAGGTTCAGGTCGCGCTCCTCACCCGCCGTATCATTGAGCTGACAGAGCACTTCAAGATCCACAAGATGGATCACCACAGCCGTCGTGGGCTTCTCAAGCTCGTCGGCCGTCGCCGTAGTCTGCTCGACTATCTGAAGCGGGAGAACCTCGAAGGTTACCGCACGCTCATCGAGCGCCTCGGAATTCGTAAGTAAGGCCCCGCGCCTCTTCCCCAGCAGCCCACTCAGAACTTCTCACCTTGGAGCCTCCGTACCCCTCGGTGGTGAGAACCGGGTATCTCGCGCTGGAGTTTTGTGCATGTGCACAGGCCGCGGACCCGCGCCGGCCGTAACAGGTACGGTCAGGCGCAGTAGTAGGTAGAAGGAAGTAAGGAAAAGAGATGAGACAAAAGAAGGAAATTGAAGTCGGTCAGGAAAACCTGATCATCGAGACCGGATACCTGGCCAAACAGGCTGATGGCTCCTGCACCGTGCGCTGCGGCGACACCGTGGTTCTGTGCACCGCCGTGATGGCCAAGGGCAACCAGAGGCCGCGAGCCTTTCTCCCCCTGACCGTCGACTATCGAGAGTATTCGGCAGCCGCGGGCAAGATCCCCGGTGGCTTCTTCAAGCGCGAGGGTCGACCGACCGAGAAGGAAACCATCACCTCGCGGGTGATCGACCGTACGCTACGACCGCTGTTCCCGGATGGCTATTTCAGCGAGACCCAGGTGATCGCCTTCGTCCTCTCCGCCGACGGCGAGCACGATCCGGACATTCTGGCGATGAACGGTTGTACCACCGCTCTCGCTCTTTCCAAGATCCCCTTCTATCACTCCGTCGCCGCGGTGCGCATCGGCCTGATTGACGACGAATTGATCGTCAACCCGACCAACAGCCAGCGCGACGTCTCAGACCTCGACCTGGTGGTCGCCGGTACCCAAGACGCCGTCGCCATGGTCGAAGCCGGGGCCCATCAAGTCTCCGAAGCGGTTATTCTCGACTGCATCTTCAAGGGCCACGAGGAGATCCAGAAGATCATCGCCACTCAGCTTGAGATGTTCCGTCACCGCGGCGTGCCCAAGCCGGCGTGGGAGGCTCCTGAGCCCTACCCCATCGAGCTCTACACCCAGGTCAAGACCGACCTCTACCCCACCCTCAGAGAGGCCCTACAGACCAAGCTCAAGTTCGACCGCCGCGACAAGGTTGCCGCCGTCGTCGACCCCTACTTGGAGAGCACCGCCGAGGATGACGAGGACAAGCGCGGTCAGATCAAGAAGATCATCCACAACCTCGAAGACGAGGCTCTGCGCGATGTCGTCCTGAACGAGAACAAGCGCTTCGACGACCGCCGGCTCGATGAGATTCGCGATATCGAGATCGAAGTGGGCCTGCTTCCCCGAGCCCATGGGTCCGCGGTCTTCCAGCGTGGCGAAACGCAAGCGCTGTGTACCGCCACGCTCGGCTCGCGACGCGACGCGCAGATCATTGAGGAGTACGAGGGAGAGAGCCTGCAAAAATTCCTCCTGCACTACAACTTCCCCCCCTTCTCGGTCGGCGAAGCCCGCTTCCTGCGTGGCGCCAGCCGGCGTGAGATCGGTCACGGTGTGCTCGCCCGTCGGGCGCTGACCCCGATGCTTCCCGCCGAGGAAGATTTCGCCTACACCGTGCGCGTCGTCTCCGAGATCTTGGAATCCAACGGCTCCTCCTCCATGGCGACGGTCTGCGGCGGGTCGCTGGCCCTGTTCGATGCCGGCGTGCCGATGGTGGCACCGGTCGCGGGTGTGGCGATGGGGTTGATCAAGGGCGAAGGCGATCAGTTCGCCGTCCTCACCGATATCGCCGGTCAGGAAGACCACCATGGCGACATGGACTTCAAGGTGGCCGGTACCCGCGAGGGCATCACCGCCCTGCAAATGGATATCAAGATCACCGGCGTGACCCGCGAAATCATGGGTGCCGCTCTAGAGCAGGCGCTCGCTGGCCGACTCCACATCCTGGGCAAGATGGAAGAAATCATCTCGGCCCCCCGAACCGACCTTTCGGACTTCGCTCCGCGCATGCACACCCTGCAGATTCCGAAAGACAAGATCCGCGACGTCATCGGCCCCGGCGGCAAGACCATTCGCTCGATCATCGAAGAGACCGGCTGCGAAGTCGATATCGAAGACGACGGCAAAGTGGTCATCTCCTCCCCCGATGGCCTGGCGGCCAAACGGGCTATCCAGATGATCGAAAGTCTCACCGCGGTACCGGAAGTGGGCAAGGTCTACACCGGTACGGTACGGCGGATTGAGAACTACGGCGCCTTCGTCGAGATCATGCCGGGGACCGACGGTCTGCTGCACATCAGCGAGCTGGCTCCCTACCGGGTGGGCCAGGTGACCGACATCGTCCAGGATGGCGACGAGGTCGAGGTCAAGGTGGTCAACATCGACGAAGTGGGCAAGGTTCGCCTCTCCCGCAAGGCGGTGATCATGGACGCACCGGACTACAACCCGGCCGACTACGAGGGCATGGGAGCCCCCGACGACGGACGCGGCGGTGATCGTGACCGTGGCGGTGATCGAGGCGGTGATCGAGGCGGGCGCGGCGGACGCGGCGGTGATCGAGGCGGGCGCGGTGGACGCGGCGGTGATCGAGGCGGGCGCGGACGCCGCTAGACCGGTGCCTCACATCTAGCCATGGCCGGCCGCTCGCCCATTTGGGTTGGCGGCCGGCTGAGCGTTATAGTTGCCGCCATGGGAGCTACAGCGAACCCGATGGGCGCTGCCGTCGAGCCGGCGACAGCATCCGAGGACGGTGTCGATCGCGATCGACTGGTCGCCTATTTGGATGATCTGCTCGATGCCAAGGCCGGCAAGGACTACTGTCCTAACGGCCTCCAGGTGGAAGGGCGACCGCGGATTCACCGCTTGGTCACCGCCGTCTCCGCCTGCCAGGAACTCTTCACCCGTGCCGAAGAGGTCCAAGCGGAAGCCCTGTTGGTCCACCATGGCCTCTTCTGGGAGGGATCCCCACGCCAGCTGACCGGTATTCAGTACGCCCGAGTCTCCCAGTTGATTCGATCCGGCACCAACCTGATCGCCTACCACCTGCCGCTGGACCGCCACCATACCTACGGCAACAACGCGGTGGCCGCGGAAGAGCTAGGGCTCGAAGGGCTCGAACCTTTCGGTTCCCACGCCGGCCTGCACATCGGCTATGCCGGCAGCTACCCGCGGCCGCTCCCATGGGCCGACTTTGTGGCCCGCTGCCATGCCCTCTTCGACCAAGAACCCCTCGTCTTTCCGTACGGTCCCCAACAAGTCGCCAAGGTCGGCATCGTTAGCGGAGCGAGCGAGAGCGATCTGCACACGGCCATCGCCGCTGGGCTGGATGCCTTCATTACCGGCGAAGCGACCGAGTGGGTGATGAACGTCGCCAAAGAGGCGGGTATTCACTTTCTCTCTTGCGGCCACTACGCCACCGAGCGGCTGGGAGTGCGTGCCCTTGGGGATCACCTAGCGCAAAGCTTCGATCTCGACGTAGAATTCATCGATATCCCGAACCCTGTCTGAACCGCGCCGCCGGGCGCTGGTCCACCGCGAAGTTAAGAAGGAGAAGCCATGGCTGGAGGAGATGTGAAGGGGAGAGGAACTTGGGCCACCGGAATCGGCTTTATCTTGGCGGCGGCAGGGTCGGCCGTGGGACTCGGCAACATCTGGCGTTTCCCTTACATCACCGCCGAAAACGGCGGCGGCGCCTTTGTGTTGATCTATCTGGGATGCATCGTCCTGGTCGGTCTTCCAATCATGATCGCCGAGATCATGATTGGCCGCTCGACTCAAAAGTCCACGGTCAGCGCCTTTCGCGAGCTCTCCGGCAAGGGGAGCCCGTGGATTAGTCTCGGCTGGATTGGCGTACTCTGTGGCTTCTTGATCCTCTCCTACTACGCCGTGGTCGCCGGTTGGGCCTTGCACTACGTATGGCGATCGATCTCCGGCGCGTTCACGGGACAGAGTGCTGATCAACTGCAAGCCGCCTTCGAGCAGCTCAGCACCGACGGCGGTCAGAGCATTCTCGGCATGATGATCTTCATGGCAATCACCATGGCCCTGGTTCTAGGAGGAGTGGAAAAAGGAATCGAACGGTGGGCGCGGATCTTGATGCCGGTCCTCCTGCTGATGCTCGTCGGCCTCCTCCTCCACTCCCTCACCCTCAGCGGATTTGGCGATGCCTTCCGATTCGTCTTCGGCTTTCACGCCGACGATCTGACCGGGGCTGGAGTCCTCGAGGCCCTGGGCCATTCCTTCTTCACTCTCAGCCTGGGAATGGGCGCGATGCTGACCTATGGGAGTTACCTGCACCGCAAAGCGGACATCGTCGGCAACTCGGTGGCCATCGCGCTGCTCGACACGGGCATCGCGCTGCTCGCTTGCCTGGTGCTCTTCCCGATCACCTTCACCGCCGGCATCGAAACCGCGCAGGGCCCCGGCTTGGTCTTCATCAGTCTACCGATCGCCTTCGCCAAGATGGCCGGCGGCGGGATCCTGGCCACCGTTTTCTTCGCCCTGCTAAGTTTCGCGGCCTTGACCAGCACTATCTCGATGCTCGAAGTGGCCGTCTCGTACTTCATCGACGAGCACGGCTGGAAGCGCCGCAAGGCGACCCTCGTTTCAGGAGCGGCGATCACCCTGATCGGAATCCCCTCTGCCTTGGGCCGCAACTGGTTCGATCTCATGGCCGACTTTACTTCGAACATCCTGCTGCCCGTCGGCGGCCTCGGAACCGCCCTCTTCATCGCCTGGAAGGTGGGCGACCGGCTGCGGCGCGATGAATTCATCGCCGGCAGCCGCTTCGCTACCTTCTATGGCCTGTGGTTGGGTGTCCTTCGTTTCTTCGTCCCGATCGCCGTGGGCCTGGTCTTCCTGAAAGCGATCGGCATCAATATCTTCTAGCAGCCTTAGCCGAAAGCGCGCTTGCCAACCACCTCCGCCCCTTCCTCGGTGAGTAGGTAGCGATCTCCCGCTTCGGTGCGCTGGAGGAGCCCCTTGCCGGCCAGGCTCTCCAGCGCCGCCTCCACGCTCGCGGGGTCACCACCGAGCGCCGCGACGCGCAGCAAGTACCCGGCCACGGCTCCCCCGGCCACCCGCGTTTTCTCATGGTAGCGATGTAGGATCGCCCCTTCTTGAGCGGAAAAACTCATCTCATTCTCCTGTTGAAAAGTGGGCTACAGTCTACCGCCGAACTTGCCCAGTTTGCTGGGTAGGCTGGCAGAGAAACTCCCCACCGTAAGGAAACCATGCAAGTACTCATCATCGTCGGCAGCGGCGTCGACGGCCGCGAGTTACGCGAGCCTGTGTTCCACTCGCTTCGCCTGAGTGTCGAGTACATCAAGGCGCGCTGCATCGGTGGTTTCTACGGCGTCGGCCTGCGCGAAG
>QIHU01000597.1 GCA_003231035.1 Acidobacteriota bacterium | reverse complement strand
TCCGATCGCGATGGAAAAGGGCGTTCGCTTCGCGATTCGCGAAGGCGGCCGTACGGTTGGTGCCGGCACCGTTGCCGAGATTGTGGAGTAGACGTGGTCATTGAGTCAGTCAGGCGAGTGAATGGTTTCGCTAGGGGATAGATAATGGTTAACGAGAAAATCCGCATCCGCCTTAAGGCATACGACCACCGAGTGTTGGATACGTCCACGCACGAGATCCTCGACACCGCCCGGCGTACCGGTGCGCGTGTGGTGGGGCCTATTCCCCTGCCAACCCATATTGAGCGCTACACCGTTAACCGCTCGCCGCACGTCGACAAGAAGTCGCGGGAACAGTTCGAGATCCGCACTCACAAGAGGTTGCTGGATATCTTTGAACCGACCTCGCAAACCGTCGATGCGTTGATGAAGTTGGAGTTGCCGGCTGGCGTCGATGTTGAGATCAAAGCATTCGGTAAGTGATCGGTGGAGATTTTTCGGCAAAGACTTGCCGGTAAAGACTTGAGACAGGCTGAGAGAGGTTCACGATGAAAGGCATACTAGGCAGGAAGCTGGGCATGACCCAGATCTTTGCTGAAGACGGTACGGCGATTCCCGTTACCGTCGTCCAGGCTGGTCCGTGCCGTATTGTGCAGCGAAAGACTGCCGACGGTAAGGATGCGTATGACGCCGTGCAGGTGGGGCTAGTCGAGGCCAGCGTGCCGAGGAAGGTCACCCAGGCGCTTCGAGGTCACTTCGAAAAGGCGGGAGTTCCGCCCATGCGCTGGCTGGTGGAGTTCGATGTCGAACCCGACGACGAAGCCGCTCCGGGGGACGAAGTCAAGGTCGGTATCTTCGCCGTCGACGAATATGTCGATGTCGTGGGAACCGGCAAGGGTAAGGGCTTTCAGGGCGTGATCAAGCGCCACGGCTTCGGTGGCGGTCGGGCGACGCACGGCTCCATGTTTCACCGAGCTCCGGGCTCCATCGGTCAATCGGCCAATCCTTCGCGTGTCTTCCCGGGTATCAAATTGCCTGGGCACATGGGGAACAAGCGGATTACTACTAAGAACCTCAAGATCGTCAAAGTAGACGAAGAGGAAAACCTTCTCTATCTGCGCGGCTCCGTCCCTGGTGCCAAGAGCAGCTACGTGGCCATCCGGCCGGCGAAGAGGGGATAGTTCGATGAAACTGGGTGTCAAGAACTGGGAGAACAAGTCGGTCGGCGAAGTGGAATTGCCGTCCGCTGTCTTCGAATACCCGTACAAGGAGCATCTGATTCACCTTGTGGTTCAGTCGATCCTGGCGGCTCGCCGCCGCGGTACCCACAAGGTCAAGGTGCGCAGCGAGGTTGCTGGCTCCGGGCGCAAGCTCTGGCGGCAGAAGGGTACGGGTCGAGCTCGTGTCGGTAGTATTCGCACACCGCTTTGGCGCAAGGGCGGAATCGTTCACGGTCCGCGGCCGCGCAGCTATCAGAACAAGTTGACGGCGCGTGAAAAGAAGAATGCGTTGAAGTCGGTCCTAGCCCGCAAACTGGAGCAAGAGCGGATCGTCGTGCTCGAGAGCCTGGAGCTTGAGAGCCATAAGACCGCTGCTCTGATCAAGGCGCTCGCAGCCTTGGGTATCGACCAAAGTAAGGCGCTTCTCGTCGATCAGCAAAGCAACGCCAACCTGGCGCTGGCGGCGCGCAATAATCCGAAGCTGAAAGCGGTTGACGCTCTCGGCGTCAACGTCTATGACGTCATCGACCGCTCGTGGTTGGTGATGAGTCAGGACGCGCTCAGCCGGCTGATGGGGGTGTTGGACCGATGAGAATCCAAGAAGTGATTCGCCGGCCTCTGCTCACGGAGAAGTCCTCGATTCAGCGCGAAACCACAGGTGTTGTGGCTTTCGAGGTTGACCGTAGGGCGAACAAAATTGAAATCAAGCGTGCCGTTGAAGCTCAGTTCAAAGGATCTAAGGTGGCGCGGGTGCGGGTCGTCGCGATGCATGGCAAAGTGCGTCGCCAAGGACGCCACTCTGGCCAGCAACCCGATTGGAAGAAGGCCTACGTGAGGCTGACGGAAGATTCCAAGCCGATCGAGTTCTTTGAAGGCGTATAGGGAAAGGATTCTCTACTCTCATGGCAATCAGACAGCTCAAACCAACCAACCCGGCAAGTAGGTTCCAAACCTACTCGACCAATGATGAGATCACTCGGTCCAAGCCGCACAAGGCGTTGACCGAAGGCAAGAAGCGGGTTAGCGGCCGCAATAACAAGGGCCACCAGACCATCTGGTTTCGTGGTGGCGGCCACAAGCGGCGCTACCGCAAGATCGACTTCAAACGCAATAAGTCCGGTATCCCGGCGAAGGTCGCAAGTATCGAATACGATCCGAACCGATCCGCCCGCATCGCCTTGTTGCACTACGCCGACGGTGAGAAGCGCTACATCCTATGGCCCAAGGGGCTCGAAGTGGGAGCGCTGGTCGAGTCCGGTCCTGACGCGGAAATCAACGTGGGAAACACACTTCCCCTGCGCAAGATACCGCTGGGTACGGTCATCCATAACATCGAGCTCAAGATAGGCAAGGGCGGACAGATGGCTCGCAGTGCCGGCGCTGGCGCGCAGTTGATGGCCAAGGAGGGCAGCTATGCTCAGATCAAGCTGCCGTCGAGTGAGGTGCGCAAGGTGCACTTGGATTGCTGCGCCACGATCGGCCAGGTGGGCAATCTTGAACACGAGAATGTGACCCTCGGCAAGGCAGGACGCAAGCGTTGGTTGGGCCGTCGCCCGCACAACCGTGGAGTGGTGATGAATCCGGTGGACCATCCGATGGGAGGTGGCGAGGGCCGCTCCTCCGGCGGTCGCCACCCAACCACGCCCTGGGGCAAGCCGACCAAGGGGTATAAGACTCGCAACAACAAGCGGACTGACAAGATGATTGTCCGCCGGCGCAACCGCTAGGAGGCGACGATGGCACGTTCACTAAAAAAAGGCTTCTTCATTGACGACCATCTCGAGAAGAAGGTCGAGGCAATGAACAATAGTGGCCAGAAGCGGGTCATCAAGACCTGGTCTCGTCGCTCGACGGTAACGCCCGATATGGTCTCTCACACCATCGCGGTGCACAACGGAGCGAAGTTCATTCCGGTGTTCATCAGCGAGAACATGGTGGGACACAAACTGGGTGAGTTCGCCATGACGCGGACGTTTCGTAGTCACGCTGGCACCAAGTCCGAGCGCGCCGCGCGCGGACGGTAGAGCGGAAGAGGAAGAAGGACGATGCAAAGCACAGCTCGGCTCCGGCACCTCCGGGGATCGCCACAGAAGGTTCGCTTGGTCGCGGATTTGATCCGTGGAAAGTATGTTCAGGAGGCGGTCAACATTCTGCAGATGACCAAGAAGAAGGCAGCCGCACAGCTCGGAAAGTTACTCAAGTCGGCGATCGCAAATGCCGAGAGTCGCGACGATGCCGTGGATGTCGATCGGCTCTACGTGAGTGAGATCTTCGTCGATGGCGGTCCCATGATGAAGCGCATCCGAGCGCAACCGATGGGCAGAGCCTTCCGCATCTTGAAGCGGACGAGCCACATCACCATCAAGCTCGATACTCGCAAGGGCGAAGAAGGGTAGTAGGAGGCAACTGTGGGTCAGAAGACGCACCCGTATGGGTTTAGGCTCGTCTACAACAAGTCTTGGCATTCCCGTTGGTATGCCGAGGGTGATTATGCGGACAACCTTCAAGAAGATTTGAAGCTACGTGAAGGACTCAAGCGTCGGCTCAGCCACGCTGGGGTCAGTGAAGTGGACATCGAGCGTGCGGCCGACAAGCTGCGCGTGACCATCCACACCTCCCGTCCTGGCATCATCATCGGCCGAAAAGGGGCCGAGGTGGACAAGCTGCGCGACGAGTTGATGAAGCAGATGGGGCGCGAGGTTCACATCAACATTCAAGAGATTCAGCGCCCTGAACTCGATGCTCAGTTGGTCGCCGAGTCGATCGCTGGCCAGTTGCAGCGCCGAGTTTCCTTCCGTCGAGCGATGAAAAAGGCCATGGAGTCCTCGTTCCGGTTTGGAGCGAAGGGGGTCAAAGTCATGGTTTCGGGACGCCTGGGTGGTCACGAGATCGCCCGCCGCGAGTGGTACCAAGATGGCCGCCTGCCGCTGCATACGCTGAAGGCGGATATCGACTACGGCCTGGCCGAGTCGATGACTAGCTACGGTGTCATCGGCGTGAAGGTTTGGGTTTACAAGGGTGATCTTTCCCGAGGCAAGGGCCGCGCCGCGAGTGCGTAAGGGCGGGAGCTTAAGAGGTAGAAAACCATGTTGATGCCAAAGAAAGTCAAGTATCGCAAGCGCCAGCGTGGGCGCCGTAGGGGGCCCGCCAAAGGGGGCGATTACATCGCCTTTGGTGACTATGGTCTGCAGGCGCTCCAAGATGGCTGGATCACCGCCCGCCAAATTGAGGCTGGTCGTGTTGCGATCACCCGTGGCGTCAAGCGCGGTGGGAAAGTGTGGATCCGCATCTTTCCAGACAAGCCGATCAGCAAGAAGCCCTTGGAAATGCGGATGGGTAAAGGTAAAGGGAACCCCGAAGAGTGGGTCGCCGTGGTAAGACCCGGTCGTATCCTTTACGAGTTGGAGGGCGTTTCGCCCGAAATCGCGAAGGAGGCCATTCGTTTGGCACAACATAAATTTGGCATCAAGACGCGGTTCGTGTCTCGTCACCAGGAGCTGAGGTAGCCATGAAGGCAGCCGATCTCAGGCAGCAAACCGTTGAGGAACTCGAGGCGAAGGAGCTTGAGCTGGTCGAACAGCTATTTGCTCTGCGCTTGCAGAAAGTAACCGGACAGCTCGAGAACCCTTCCAAAATCACCGGGGCCAAGCGCGATCTCGCTAGGGTCTTAACCGTGTTGAGCGAATTGCGTCGAACGCAAGCGTCGGCGGCGGTGTAGAGGTAGTTGGAAATGACTGAAGAAAACAAGGTCGAAGAGACAATGGCTGAAGAAATCGAGGCCGCCGCCGCGGATGCACCAGCATCGCCAGTGCAAGCTGAGGCCGGCGAAGCCGCGACTCCCGAACTGGCGGAGACTGCTGAGGTCGAGGATGCCGGCGAGACTGCTGAAGCCAATGGCAAGTCGGTGCGCGGTCGGCGACAGATGCTCCAAGGTCTGGTGGTCGGTGACAAGATGGACAAGACCATCATCGTCTCGGTAACCAGTACCGTGATGCATCCGCTCTACCAGCGCTACATCAAGCGGTCGGCGAAGTTCTATGCCCATGATGAGGCCAACGAGTGTCAACTCGGGGATGAGGTGTTGATCGTAGCCACTCGGCCGTTGTCTAAAACCAAGCGCTGGCGATTGCGCGAAATTCTCAAGCGTGGCGAGTAGGAAGCAAAGCCGATGATTCAAATGGGAACAGTTCTCGACGTGGCGGACAACTCTGGGGCCAAAAAGATCGCCTGCATTCAGATGCGCGGTGGTTCCGCTGGCCGCTACGGTCGTCTCGGAGATTTGATTACGGCATCCGTGAAGGAGTCTTCTCCCGAAGGAACCGTCAAGAAGGGAGAGGTCGTCCAAGCGGTGATCGTGCGCACGCGCAAGGAGCAGCGTCGCCGGGATGGCAGTTACATCCGCTTCGATGTCAACTCAGCGGTCTTGGTCAACGAAACAGGAGAACCGATTGGTACTCGTGTTTTCGGTCCGGTGGCGCGCGAACTGCGCGAGCGGCGCTTCATGCGTATTGTTTCACTCGCTCCCGAGGTGATCTGAGCATGAAAAAAGTGAAGGTGAAGAAGAACGATCAAGTGCTGGTGATCACGGGCCGGGATAAAGGTGTGGTAGGAAAAGTCTTGCGCGTGCATCCTGATCAAGGAACCGCGATTGTCGAGCGTGTGAACTTGGTCAAAAGGCATACACGAGCCAACCCCCAGAAGAAGATCCAGGGCGGCATCCTCGAACGTGAGGCGCCGATCCGGTTGTCTAACTTGAAGGTGATTTGCCCAGAGAGCAGCAAGCCGACCCGTATCGGGCGCATCCGCACTAAAGAGGGCGAAGGCGCTCGAGTGTGCAAAGCCTCTGGCGCGGTCATCAACTGAGGTCGATTCGAATGGCGAAAAAAGCTACGAAGAATAGCGAGGGTAGCGGCTATCAGCCGCGTCTCAAGGTGTGCTACACCGATGAGGTGATTCCCAAGTTGCGCGAGGAGTTTGGGATCACCAACTCGATGGCGGTGCCGCGTGTTGAGAAAATTAGTCTCAATATGGGCATGGGTGCGGCGACTGAGAACATCAAGTTGCTGGATAGCGCTGTCGAGGACATGTCGGCGATTGCCGGCCAACGCCCGACGATTACCCGTGCACAGAAGTCGATCGCGGCCTTCAAAGTTCGCGAAGGAATGCCGATTGGCAGTAGGGTGACTCTGCGCGGCAATCGGATGTGGGACTTTCTGGATCGACTGATCGCGGTGGCGCTGCCTCGCGTGCGTGACTTCCGGGGAGTTCCAACTAAGAGTTTCGATGGTCGCGGGAATTACACATTGGGTGTCCGCGACCACTTGATTTTCCCCGAGATTGACTACAACACCGCGGACAGCTCGCAGGGAATGAACGTAACGATTGTGACCACCGCCGGCAACGACGAGCGCGCTAGGTTCCTACTCAAGGAACTCGGCATGCCCTTTCGCCGCAACTAAGCCGCAACTAAGCCGCAATTTTAGGAAACGGGTTCGAGGAGATACACCAGTGGCTACCAAAGCGAAAATGGCGCAGCTGACCAAGAAGCAGAAATTCGAGGTTCGCCACCGCAACCGCTGCCGTCGTTGTGGACGGCCCCGCGCATACATGCGCAAGTTCGGGTTGTGCCGAATCTGCTTTAGAAACCTGTCGTTGTGCGGTTATCTGCCCGGCGTGATTAAGGCGAGCTGGTAAAGCAGGCCCAGGAGAGAGTTCGAAATGAGCATGACTGACCCCATCGCGGATCTGCTAACGCGCATCCGCAACGCCCATCTAGCCAAGCACGATCGCTTGGATGTACCTGTCTCGAAGATCAAAGTCGAGATTTGCCGCATCCTCAAAGAGCAAGGCTACATCCGCAACTACCGTCAATATGAGACCAAACCACAAGGGACGCTGCGCATCTTGCTGCGCTACACCGACGATGGACTACCGGCGATTCGACACGTGTCGAGAGTGAGCAAGCCCGGCCGGAGGGTCTACCGTGGATCCGCCGACATCAAGACGGTCCGCAACGGTCTTGGTCTGAGAATTGTGAGTACCTCGCGCGGTCTGATGACCGACATGCAGGCCCGCCAAGCGCAGGTCGGCGGCGAGGTTCTATGCGAGCTCTGGTGAGTCGCACAGCAGCAAGCGAAACGCGAGGAGAGATACGATGTCGCGGGTAGGAAAAAGTCCGATTGTCATCCCCAAGGGGACCAAAGTGGCGATCGAAAATGGCGTATTCTCGGCCGAAGGGGCCAAGGGCAAGGCGAGCCAAGCCTTGATCGATGGCTTCCCCGTCGAGATTGAGAATGGCCAAATTACCGTCAAGCGCCACGGCGACAGCGGTCCGGAACGGTCGAAGCATGGGTTGCTTCGGGCCTTGCTCGCCAATGCGGTACTGGGCGCGACCGAGGGATTTGTCAAGAAACTCGATATCGTTGGCGTTGGTTATCGAGCTGAGGTTAAGGGCAAGCAGATCAACTTTGCCCTCGGTTACTCACACCCGGTGATCTATTCCATTCCGGAAGGGATCGCCGTGGAGATCGACAAGCAGAATCGGATCACCGTATCGGGTTGCAGCCGCCAGCAGGTGGGTCAAGTTGCCGCCGAGATTCGGAGTCTTCGCCGCCCGGATGCCTACAAGGGCAAGGGCATTCGTTACGCCGATGAAGTGATTCGTCTCAAGGCCGGTAAGGCTGGCGCGGCCGGCGTTTAAGGTAAGGAAAGCACGATGAGCGACGGAACCACACATAAGAAGAGAGTTCAGCAGAAGCGGTCGCGGAGAATCCGTGCGCACCACCGGGTGCGCAACCGCTTGCGCGGCACGGCACAGCGGCCCAGGCTGTGCGTCTTTCGCAGCTTGAATCATCTTTACGCACAAGTGATCGATGACGATTTAGGGCAGACCCTGGTGCAAGCCAGTACCCTCGATAAGGACGTGGCCGGGAAGCTCGAGAGCAATTCTCGAGCCAACAAGAAGGCTGCGAGGGTTGTGGGGCAACTGCTTGCGGACCGGGCCAAGGCGCAGGGTGTCGAGAGTGTTGTCTTCGACCGCGGTGGTTTCATTTACCACGGCCGAGTCAAGGAAGTCGCTGATGGCGCGCGCGAAAATGGTCTGCAGTTCTAAGACGCTTGAGAATAGGAATCTAGAGGACGTGAAACGATGAGCTTTGACCGAAATTCAGACTTCTTCGAGCAAGTGGTCGACATCAACCGAGTGACCAAGGTGGTCAAGGGCGGTAAGAACTTCTCGTTCTCCGCTCTGGTCGTCATCGGCGACGGCAACGGTAGGGTTGGCTATGGCTCTGGCAAGGCGAAAGAGGTCCCAATGGCCATCCGCAAGGGCATTGAGATCGCCAAGCGCAACTTGGTTCGCGTACCGATGTCCGGGACGACGATCCCGCATGAGATCATGGGCGTCTTCGGCGCCGGTCGCGTGATGCTGAAGCCGGCCAGTGCCGGTACCGGCGTGATCGCCGGTGGTCCGGTTCGCGCGGTCGTTGAAACCGTCGGTATTCAAGATATCCTGACCAAGTCCCTAGGCACTACGAATCCCCTGAACGTGGTCAAGGCCACCTTCGCTGGCTTGCTTGCCCTTACCGATGAGGCTGAGGTGCGGCGCCAACGTGGCTTGGACGACAGTTTTCCTCTACCGACTTCCTGAGGCTCGAGGCGATGGCCAAGAAGACAGAAAAGATGATCAAGATCCGCCAGGTCAAGAGTGGCATTGGCTATAACCGATCCCAGCGAGAGGTGCTGCGTAGCCTGGGGCTACGCCGAATCCGCCATGTCGTGGAGCGTTTGGACACTCCGGCCGTGCGGGGGATGGTGAGCAAAATTTCACACCTCGTCGAAGTCATTGAGGAACCGTCATGAAGCTGCATGAACTCTCCCCGGCGAAGGGGAGCACAAAAAATCGGAAGCGACTGGGGCGTGGACCTGGCTCCGGTACCGGCAAGACCTCGGGCCGCGGCCACAAGGGCCAGCGCTCCCGGGCTGGTTATAGTCGTCGACTGGGTTTCGAGGGTGGCCAAATGCCGCTGATTCGGCGGGTGCCGAAGCGTGGTTTTACCAATATCTTCCGCAAGGAGTATTCGGTGGTCAACTTGGCACGCCTCGAAGAACTCGCTGAGTCCCTCGAAGCTGGAACCGAGGTGACGCCGGAACTCCTGCTAGAGCGGGGAATGGTGCGCAAGGGCAAGCCCGTCAAGATTCTGGGCAACGGCGAGTTGCTCAAGGCCCTCAAAGTGACCGCCCACAAGTTCAGCCAGTCCGCGCGCGACAAGATCGAGAGCGCTGGTGGTAGCTGGCAGGAGTTAGGTTCGTGATTGAGAGCCTCCGCAACGTCTTTGCGATTCCCGACCTGCGCAGGCGGCTCGGTTTCACCTTTGCTCTGCTCGCCGTGTACCGGTTGGGTTGCTACATCCCGACTCCAGGCGTGTCGGCGGAGAACCTACTGGAGTTCATGACGGGTCTGGAAGGCGGAGTCGTTGATCTGGTGAACACCTTCACTGGCGGTGGCCTTGCGCGTGCCGCGGTCTTCGCGCTCGGAATCATGCCGTACATCACCTCGTCGATCATCTTCCAACTGCTCACCGTGGTCTGGCCTTATCTTGAGAAGCTGTCGAAAGAGGGCGAGCTGGGGCGGCGCAAGATCACCCAGTACACCCGCTACTTGACGGTGGGAATCTCGATTGTGCAGTCGACTGGTATCGCCATCTTCCTGCAGAATCAGTCCACCGCGGCCGGGCCCCTCGTGCCCAACGGTGGGGTTGGCTTTGTACTGATGACGGTGTTGAGCTTGACTACCGGTACCGCATTCATCATGTGGCTTGGAGAGCAGATCACCGAACGAGGAATCGGCAATGGAATCTCGCTGATCATCTTCGCCGGGATCATCGTCGGGTTGGTCCC
>QIHU01000488.1 GCA_003231035.1 Acidobacteriota bacterium | reverse complement strand
AGTTTCCATAACTTGTTATGGAAAGGCCGAAGGCCCAAGCCGGGCCGCGCCGAGGGCCAGGTCGGAGAAGCGCGCTTCTCGGACAGCGAGACCTGCAAGGCGCGTGACACCGGGGAGGTCCGAGGAGGGGCCCCGGTGGCACGCGCCTTGCCCGAGCGGCTGGCCCGTGCCCGCGAGGGACGGCGGGGCCCGGCGCAGCTTGGGGAGAGCTTCCCGCAAGCCACTGGCGCCCAGTGGCCACCAAGCCCCGCCTCGGGCCGGTGGTGGAAGGGCACGGGAGCCCAAGAGACACGCGGCCGGGCCGGGGAGGGCGGGGGTGATCTCCAGCAAACACATCCCGGAGGCTGCGCGCGCAGCTGCGCAAGACGGCGCAGCCGGCTGGAGCGCGAGCACGTAGACCCCGGACCGCTTAGTCTTCCGGGAGGAGGAGCGAGAATCAGCTAGCCAGCTTCGCCTCGTGCTTGGCGATCAGCTCGCGCACCTTCGGAACGATCTCGCAAGGAATCGGCATCAGTGTGTGATCCGGCCGCGACAGCGCAGCCTCATGCTCGGCCACCGCCTCATCCTCGGTCTGGTTCTCGTAGTACTCCAGAACGTCGAGCACCCGCTCTTCGTCCCAGCCAGGGGGAAATTCGTTCTTCACTTGTCTTTTCATTTGCGTCGTCTTCGGCGACGAAACGCCGCCAGTGCCTTACCTCTCAGATCATACGCCGTCACGACGAAGGCGCTACGCCGGCCGGCATCCGGGACGTACACCACTTGCAGATACCGGCCGGCATCGGTCTGCCCAAGAGCGATCCTGGAATCACCCCGCGAAGAAAACTCATCGTCGGGGTTCGCTAGCACCTCTTCCACCTCGTCCTCGCCAACGCCATGCTCGTAGATATGAGGCTCATCGGTTGCCGGGTCGAGATAGAAGCGTAAGTCCACACGGCCCATTCTAACCATCTCTCCTCACCGCAGCCGCGTCGGCACCCACGAGCGCGGTCGCCTCATCCGCGCATCCTCACCCGCCTCCTCGGCAATCTCCTCGCTCACCTCCGCCTCCAGAGCTTCGCGCAGCGCCTCCACCTCCGCCTCCCGCTCAGAGCCCCGCTCCTGGCTCTTAGACCCCTTCAAACCCGCCGTGGGATGCGTCGCCGCATGGATCTTCTGGAGCTGCTCAATCGATACCTTGGTGTAGATCTGCGTCGTCTCCAGCTTCGTGTGGCCCAGGATCTCCTGAATGAAACGGATGTCCGCGCCACCCTCGAGCATCAGCGTCGCCATCGAGTGGCGAAACAGATGACACGAGCCAATCCGCTTGCGCACCCCCGATGCCTGGATGATCTTCCTCACTCGGTTGCCCAAACTGCCCGAATGGAAACGCACCCCATCATGGCTGATAAACACCGCCTGCTCGTCCGCGTGCAGCACCAGGTGCGGCCGCACATCTTCGAGGTAACGCCCCATCCAAACCAGCGCCCGTTCACCCACCGGCACCACCCGATCCTTGCCCCCCTTGCCCTGGCGAATCGTCACCACTCCGCGCTCCACCTCGACGTCATAGACATTCAGCTCCGTGATCTCCGTGCGACGAATCCCGGTCGAAAACAGCAGCTCCAAGAGAGCACGATCTCGTAGTCCCAGCGGCGTCTTCACATCAGGAGTGGCCATCACCTGTTCCACCTCGGCCAGAGTGAAACCCTCCATCGGCAGGGTCACCGGCTCTTTGGGTAGCTCGATCGCCGAGGCCGGGTTGTAAAGAATGTAGCGCTCCTTGGCCATCCACTTGCAAAAGCTCCGCAGGTAGCACAGCCGTGCGATCTGTGTACGGATTGCCAGCGGCCGGCCATCCGGCCGGCGATGGTGATAGAGCCACCGCTGGTATCGCTCCACCATCCCCCGTGTCACCTCGACCGGCTGGCTCACCCCACGCTCGACGCACCATTTCCCAAAAGCACGCAGCACGGACTCACAGCCACCACGAGCCCGAAACGAGTACCCATGCACGTCGCGCCACTCCAGGAAGCGCGCGATCAGCACCTCGAAGCTGCGCGCGTCGTTGGGATCGCCAATCGCCACCCGCTCCGGCCAGCGGGGCATCAGGACACCTCCTGAGTCGATGCCTCACTACGACGGTCATCTACGTACGACGGCGCCGTTTCTTGATGCTCCAGATGTGCGTTTTTCGAGGTTTTCGCCACTTTTCTCCGTAAACCCTTTTTCTTGCTAGCACTTAACCCACCCCGCGCACCCCCCGCTACCCCCCCGCTTTGGGGGCGCTTCGGGGGCGCGTTCTCGACCCTCTTGCCCCGCGAAGTGGCCGGTTTACCCCGCGTTCTTTTTGTCGTACCTCCACTTTTCAGCCGTTCGACGTCGATTAGACCCGGCAAGAGTGGCGTATCGCCGCCGTCGCCGGGAGTCAGCAGCAGCTCGTAGACGTAGCTCTGGCCGCGCCCGCCCTGATGCACCAGCACGTATTCGAGCTCCACCAGCCGCGCCAGATGGAGCCGCAATTGCGTGTCGCCCCAGCCCACCGTCTCGCGCACTTCCCGGCGGCTAAAGCGGAAATGACTACGCTCCATTTCTAAGCGCTTGCATGCCTCGCTGACCAGCTCATCGAGTTGCCCCAGCAAGACCCGAGTCTGGGGCGGCAGCTCGTCGAGCGAGCGCCCCAGCACCTCATGCGCCAAGCGGTTGGCCGTCTCGATGTCCGCCAGCGTTACCTCGATGTACTCGACCTCCTGACCGGCCACTTCCGTGCGCTTCACCTCCCGCTGGTGCTGATGCAAGAGCGCGATCGTGTCGATCAGCGTCAGGTACTTCTCGTGGTCGCGCCGCGTACGAATCTGCGCATCCGAAAAGGTCAGCTCGGGAGCAAAAGCATTGACCACCGCCAGCGGCCGCAGCAAACGCTGCGCGTTGCGGTGCAACGCAACCACCGCATTCCGACCCGTCCGCGCCACCAGCCCGTCCAGCGTGCGGCGCTCGCGCTGGAGCTTGTGAATCGCTCGCGTCTGCTCGCGTGCCTCATCGACCGAAAGCACCAAACACCGGTTGAGCAGCTCCTCGTCCACGTCGATTGCCGTGGTCGTTAGAAAGATCATCACCGGCCCCTCCACCCGGTACTCGTGCGTCACCAGCCGGCCGGTCGTCGGGTCCTTGCCCGTCGAGGCGATCGTCAGCTCGCCTTCGCTCTGCAAGAGCTTCAAGGCGTAGCTCGCCCGCTCCGCCCCCTCTTCCTCGACGATCGCCAGAATCTTGTGCTTCAAGTTCTCCTCGCCCATGTAGAAGAGTGATTGCCCCGTCATCGCTGAGTACTGCACTCGCTCCTCTTCGGGAAACATCCCCAAGACCGCATCCATCAGCGAAGACTTGCCGGCCGACGAAGACGATTGCACCACCACCGCCAGCGGCCGCGACAGCAGCCGCGAGGTCGCCGCGAGATACCCGAGGAGCTTGTTCGTCTCTTCGCCGACCACACCGCACAAAGCAAAGTCGGCCAGCAAGCGGCCGAGCAAGTCAGGCGAGCGCAGCAGCTCCAAGGCTGCCTCCCGCTCCGCTGGCGACAGCTCCACCTTCACCTCAGTCTCGGGATTCAGCGCAGCCTGAATCTGCTCGTCTTGGACCTCCTCAAGCTTCAAGAGCACCTTGCCCAAGTCCGTCTTGAGCGCCCCCTCTTCCATCCCCAGCTCCCGCGAAGCGGCCTTCTGAAACGCCGACCTCTGCCGGGCCGAGTAGAGGTCCAACGTGTCCACATGGAAGCCCTCGCCCCGAGAGGCGAGGAGGTTCACTTTGAGCACATCGTAGGAATGGTTGCGCTCCATCCCGCGCACCCGGTAGCGACGATCACCCATCGCCAGCACCACCTCCTGCTCACGCCGTTCCATCGGCACCTCGGCCGGAGCCGGGGCCGGTAGTGCCGAGCCTGCAAGCAGTGGAGCCGGTGCCGGCGGCGTGGCTTGCTCAGCAGCCCCCGCCCGCCCAGCGGCTAAAGGAAGAAGGTTTTCTTCTTTAGTCGCCATTTTGACCCCCGGAGCGCCCCGCTCCGGGGGTTCCCCGTCGCCCATCCACTCGGCTTGCCGCAGCACCAGGTCCAAACTCTTCTCAGCCGGCTTCACCGAAAGCGCGTACTCGTTCGCATCCATCCCGCGAGGAAACCGCACCCGCCAGCAACCGATCCCGTGGACACCTAGCTTCTCGGCAAGCTTCACCGCCGCCTTCTCGCCCGCCTCGTCCCGGTCGTATGCGATCAGCACTCGCTCGATTCCATGACCTAGAAACGCCTGCTCTAGCTCGTCCGTAAACCCCTGAATCCCAAACGCCGAGGTCACCGCCCGAAACCCCGCACACCAGAAAGTCAGCGCATCGATCAGCGACTCGCACAGAATCACCTCGGGCGAAGCAGCAAACGCTTCGAGGTTGAAAACACCACGGTGCGGCCCCGGCAAGTACAGATGCAACGGTGTGCCCGTGCGCAGGTTCCGGGTCACCTTGCGGCCGTAGACCTCCACCACCTGACCCTCGACATCGAAGACCGGAATCACCAGCGACCCGTTGAAGTGCTCGTGACCACTGGCGCGCAGAATGCCAAGCTCCCGCAATCGCCCCCGGATCTCCAGACCCGGTTTTGTGTTCTTCCCAGGCAACCGATAGCCCAGAGTTCGGTTGGCAAAGCCCAACCGAAACCGATCCAATAGCTCCGGGTGGACCAAGCCCCGGTTCTCCAGATACTCCAAAGCTTCCGGGCTCTCCAGCAATGCCTCCTGGTAATACCCCACCACCTGACCTAGCAACTCCCGATCTCCCACCTCCGACTCCACCGGAGCCTGCAGCTTCTGCGCATACGAGCGCTGCGGAGCCGGCCTGCCCCCCGGCTCAGAGAGCACCGCCGCCTCTTCCCGCAAAAGCTCCACCGCGTGACGAAACGAAACCCCCTGATCCCGCATCACCCAATCGATCACCGAGCCGCCCGCCTGGCAAGCTCCCAAGCAGTGCCAGAGATTCGTCTTGGGAGAGATCACCAAGGAAGGTTCCTTGTCGTCGTGGAACGGGCACAGACCCAAGAGATCCTTGCCATGCCAGCGAAGCTCCACCCCACGAGCCTCCGCCAGACGCTGCACCGAGATCTCCGACTTGATCCGCAACAGCTCCGCCTCCGGCACCCGGGCCACCGCTAAGCCTCCCGCCCAGCCGAACGCTCACGCCGAGGTGCCGGCTCGATCACCAATCGCTCCCGCTCCACCTTCACCCGCACCTCACACCCCACCTGAAACCCCGCCTCGCCCAGCCACACACCCGCCAGCATCATCAGCGGAACCTGCGACCGCAAACCCGGCCGACGGTGACCCGGCTTGTACAGACCCGAAACCAGCATTCGTTGCTCACGCATCGCTCGCCACCTCCAAAGGCTCGATCACCAACCGACCACGCTCGGCCACCACCCTCACCCGGCCACCCCGAGCAAACCCCAGCTCTTCCAACCAACGGCCGCGCATCCGCAGGTACGGCACCAGAAGGTCCGGCCGCGAGCCACTGGCAAGGTGGGAGGTTCGGGGTTGGCGAAGGGTCGAGATCGTTAGGCGTCGTTCGGTCATGGAGTCGTTCTCCTCTTTTGGGATTTCTTTCTCGATGCCATCAGTACCTTTTGGTGACGATCGTGACAGATCAATGCCGGACGGTCAACCCCCTATTTGTCTTGACCGTCACCTTCTGGTGCTCTAGATTGATCCCGGCAGAGGAAATCGCATAACTTTGAGCACTCTTCGATGACAGACAAGCGCACTCCCAAGATTCTCGGCCGGCGGATTCTGGACCTCCGCAAACAGAACGGATGGTCCCAGCCAGAAATAGGCCGCAAGGTCGGCACCTCGGGCGCTATCATCGGCCGCTACGAACGAGCCGAGATCACCCCCTCGGTTGACGTGGCACGGCGGCTCGCTGAAGCCTTTGGGGTCACCCTCGATTTCTTGACCAGTGAGAAGGAAATGCCCCAGGCGTTCAAAGACCCAGAAATGATCGAGCGCTGGCGATCCCTCGATGACCTACCACCTACCGACCGCGACAAGATTCTCTATGTCGTCGATGGACTCATCCGCGACGCACGGGCCAGGCAGGCATACAGCCCGTAGAAGGCAATAGGATCGCTCCTGTGGAACAGCCGCCCAAAGAGCCTGTACAGAGCTCCCTCTTCGAAGAAGACTATCTACTTCGCACGCTGGGACCTCTTGCCAACAGTCCTGACATTGCTCTCACAGAGCTGGTTGCAAATGCCTGGGATGCGGGTGCGGAGCGAGTTGAGATCTTTATCCCCTCCACGATCGATGAAGAACTCGTCGTCAAAGATGATGGCTCTGGAATGACGCCCGAGTTATTCCGAGGCCGATGGATGACCCTCGCCTATAACCGCCTGAGGCATCAGGGCCGCGAAGCGGAATTCCCCCCTGAGCGTCGAGAATGGAAACGACCCGCATATGGCCGCAATGGGGTCGGTCGCCATGGCCTCTTGTGCTTCTCCTCGAGGTACTCGGTGGAAACGAAACGCGACGGTACGGGAGGGCGCTACACGGTTGCCACCTCTAGCGGCAAGAGTCCCTTCGTGCTGTTGAAGGAAAAGACGTTCGCGGCTAAAGGCCACGGCACCGAGTTGAAAGCACACGTCGAGAAGAATCTACCGGACCCGAGCCGCATTCGAGATGTCTTGGCCAGCCGCTTCCTTCATGATCCGATGTTCACCGTACTGGTCAATGGAAAATCAGTGCCTCTGGAGCAACATGTTGGCCTCATCGACAACCGAGAGCTGGAAATCACTGAGGATGTTAGGGCGGAAGTCTTCTTCATCGATTCGACCAAGGCAGCGCGCACGAATAAGCAGCAAGGCGTCGCCTTCTGGGTCGGGAAACGACTCGTGGGCGCGCCATCATGGATCGTCGGCGAACGCGTCGTCATCGACGGCCGGACCCAACTCGCCAAGCGCCACACGGTCGTCGTCAGCTCGGACGATCTCTTCGACGAAGTGATGCCCGATTGGTCAGCGTTCCGAGAGACACCGCAGGTTCAACGGCTCTTCGAGGTCACCGCTGAGTACGTCGAGGGCAAGTTTCGAGAACTTGCCAAAGACAGGGTTCACGACACCAAGGAATCCGTAATTCGAGAGCATCGCCAGAAGATCGAAAAACTCCAACCTCTTGCCAGAATGGAGGTAGGCGAGTTCATCGACGAGATGATGGAGCGCTCCCCTCTTGCCAACGCTGAGACGGTTTCCCTTGCTGTCCAGGCTGTGATCCATTTGGAGCAGACGCGCAGTGGCGCTTCGCTCCTAGAAAAACTGGCCAATCTACCGGAATCTGATATCGAGGGCCTCGATCGCCTTTTGGAAGAATGGACCGTAAGAGACGCCCTGACGGTCCTTGATGAGATCGATCGCAGGATGGCCGTCATCGAAGCTTTGCGTAAGGTCTCAGGGGATCATGAGATCGATGAGCTGCATACCCTTCACCCCTTGGTGACCCGAGCACGCTGGCTCTTCGGACCTGAGTTCGATTCGCCCGAGTACGCCTCCAATATTTCACTACAAAACGCGGTCGAGAAGATCTTCGGCCAAAAAATCGACAAGGAAGCATTCGTCAACTACCGCAACCGACCCGATCTCGTCATCCTTGAGAACGCGACCCTCTCGGCTGTCGCCACGGAACAGGTCGCGGCTTCCAACGGCCTGGCAACTCTACGCGACGTGCTCCTCATTGAGCTGAAACGTGGCGGCTCCAAGATCGGGCGCGATGAAGCAAACCAAGCGAGCGGCTACGTTGAAGATCTTCTGAACTGTGGCTTACTCGACGGGCCACCCTTCATTCGGTCCTTTGTCGTAGGACATGAGATAGATGCTCGGATCGAACCAGTGCGAACGGTGGGGGAGAACTCCGAGCGTGGACGGATTCAGGCCATCACTTACGGCCAACTCATCCGAACTGCTGAGCAACGTCTATTCCGACTCCGCGACCGACTAAAGACCCGTTACGACAACGTCACCAGCGACGATTTGCTCAGCCGCGTCCTTGACGAGCCACAGCAGCTTAGCCTCAACGAGGATCCATAGCTCAGGCGCTCAGAGCTACACCGTTGCTGTTTGACCGTCACCTCAAAAACGGCGGTACCTCTCTCGCTAGATGAGTGGCACTCGGCCAATTAGGAACCTAATCAGCGGTAGCGCAGTTTCCTTAGAATCCCCTTTTCCGCACTCTTGATGTCCAGGAATGTTTCCTCGCTCTCCACTTCAGCATCTTCGTCAAGTCGGCCCCAGAACTCAGACCACAACCTATCGTTCTCATCCCAAGATACTTCCGCCGACTTTCTATTGCCGATCACGTAAAGAAACTTTGCGCCACCCGCTCCTCTCAAGGCAACCTCGTCAACCACGAAAATGAGGCGGGAAGCCAGCTCTCTTAGTGCCTTCTCCTTCCTTCGCAAGTCCAACGTCATTGATTCGGCTCAAGCCCTTTCAAGGCTTTCTTGAATTGTTTCCGCGTCATTCCTTCCCCTGGCCTGATCTCGAGATGGGCATCCTGGAGAATCTTTGGAAGAGTCGCGTTACCTGGAGAGCAGACTACGCTCAAACCACACCCCTCTATTTCAACTACTCCCCGAGAGACGGCTTGGCTACCCTCTCTGAAACTTGGCAATATGTCATCTGGCCCAACTCGTCCAGCATCGAAAACGGATAATCCTTGTTCACCCTGGCGCAATTGGAACTGTGGCTTACCTGGTTCGACGACACGCAGGACTTCACCTCGTCCGCCCGCCCCATCCTTCACCGCCGCAGACCAGAACCCACGCCACCCAGCCCTCAGCCCCCCAGCACGCCGAACCCAGTCAACGCCGTTCGCAATACCAGCTGCGCCCTCGGCAAGGAAGTAGCCATCGACAAACATCATCCCCCACTGCCAGTACCAGTCCGCAATCTTGCCGTGGCCCAGCCAAGACGCCATACGTCCTGAAGGATCGAAGCCATAACCCAGCCGCTCCTGCAAGGCATTGCTGGCACCTTGTAAACCGAGACCTTCTTCACGCCTCAGGTACTCGACCAAGGCGGCATCGAAATCGGCAGGGTTGTCAAAAGCCCCAACTGCCGTCTCTACGAAGTAGTCGAACTGGGCCAGTTTGAGCCTTTCGACTGCTAGATTGTGTTCTTCGAAGGCACGCCGTATGGCTATTGCATCGGCCTCCCGCTCAGCAGAGCGCCCGCTTCCGCGGAACAACCCCAGCGGATCCCCATTGTTCACCGGGTCATAGCCGGCAAACTGATACATGGAGGGCCCATCACATACACCCTCTGCCAGTTTGAGGCTAAACCCTTTGATGCCCGGACGTTGCGCCTCGGCTAGAAAGCCGATGGCCCCGACGTGCCGTTTTCCGCTTAGACACGATCCAGCCCGCGCGGACGCGCGCGGCAAAAGACCGTAGCCGGCCGAGGCGCGCGCCAGCAGACGGTAGCCCGCGGTCGAGGTATCCGCCGGTCGTTCAGCAGCAGCTAGCGCCGCGCGCAGGCTCTGATCGTCCACGCCGCGCGGGATCGACCCTTCGGCCGGAGCCGCGATGCCGGCGACGGCGACGATGGCCACCAGCGCCACCGCCCACCAGTTTCTTGCTTTAGCTGCTCTGGACATGCCGGACCATTCTACGCGGTCGCCTCCGATGGGCAAGCGGCTAAAGGAAGAAGGACCGGTCAGCGCCGCGCAGTTTGGAATGGCGGCGCAGCCGCCGGGCCAAGCTGCGTTTCAAGGGTGGGTGGTGCAGGCCACGAGCGTAGCTGGTGGCCGGGGGGGATTCCGACGGGGCGGGCGGTGGAGGGGGCGGGGCTGGAGCCGAGCACGGGGACGCGCTCGCGGCCCCGCGCGCAGCCGCGTAAGACCCGCCACCGTCGGGAGCTTCCGGGGGAGCCCCCTTCGAGGGGGCGGACGGGAGGCCCGGCGGTCGCAGGGCACCAGTCGCCCGAGCTCGCCGGGTAGGCCCGCGGCGGGGCCGGTCGCCGAAGCCTCAGACTTCGATGACCCACCACCAGTTTCCATAACTTGTTATGGAAAGGCCGAAGGCCCAAGCCGGGCCGCGCCGAGGGCCAGGTCGGAGAAGCGCGCTTCTCGGACAGCGAGAATGCAAGGCGCGTGACACCGGGGAGGTCCGAGGAGGGGCCCCGGTGGCGCGCGCCTTGCCCGAGCGGCTGGCCCGTGCCCGCGAGGGACGGCGTGGCCCGGCGCAGCTTGGGGCGAGCTTCCCGCAAGCCACTTGCGCCCAGTGGCTACTGAGCCCCGCCTCGGGCCGGGGGTGGGAGGGCACGGGAGCTCAGAGACACGCGGCCGGGCCGGGGAGGGCGGGGGTGACTCAAACCAACACATCCCGGAGGCTGCGCGCGCAGCAGGGGAAGACGGCGCGAGCCGGCTGGAGCGCGAGCACGTAGACCCCGGACCGCTTTTCCTTCGGGAGGGGGAGCAGTCTGGCGTCCGCGCCAGTCTGCGGGTCGGCCGGGTGGGCGGTGTAGGCCAAGGGCGTCAGCCTTTGGCCGGGGGGCTT
>QIHU01000096.1 GCA_003231035.1 Acidobacteriota bacterium | reverse complement strand
GTCGGTTTCCAGCCGCACGTTGCGCGACAGGGCAAAGAGGAAGCCCAAGCTGGCGACATCGGGAAGCTCCAAGGTCGCTTCGATCGGAAGATCGACACCGAACGGCAAGGCCGCGGCGACCGCGGCGTCGAGGGCCGGGACGCCGGTCGAGACTTGGGTCAAGCGGCTGTCGCCACCGAAGTCGATCTCGATCGTGCTGCGGTAGGAGAGGCCCCAAGAGAAACTATTGTTGACCTTGTGCAGAATTCCCACATTCCAGCCGAAGCCGCTGTCCATGTCGCTCTCCAGAGCCACTTGGGCCACTTCGACGGGAGCGAAGGTGAACGGGTTGATCTGCGAGGCCCGTCGGTCGAGTTCCACGGTGGCGAAACGACCGGTAATGCCAAAGCCGATCCCGAAGTTCTCAGTCGCCTTCCAGCCCAGGGTGGGGTTGACATCGATGGTCACCAACTCTGCCCGGTTACTCAAGAAGCGGCCGGCCCACTGATCGGGGTTCTCCCACTCCGTAACCAGGCCAAAGGGGCTGTTAACCCCCAAACCGAAGGTCCAGTTTCCACCCAGTGGCTGCACATAGTAGAGGTGCGGTGGGGTGACAATTTGGTCTTCTTGCGCGCCGGTTACGGTCGGTCCCGGGAAGGGCAGACCGCCGGTGAACTCAGAGTCACCCAGGGCGATCAGAGTGATGCCGACCGCGAACTCACGCTCTTCGAAAAATGCCAGGCCGCCGGCATTGTGAAAGAGCGCCGACGGGTCGTCCGCCTGCGCGGTAAAAGCACCGGCCATACCCATCGCCTTGGTGCCTTGCTCGAAAATGCTGAATCCAGCGCCGGATACAGGGGTGGGAGCGATCAGCACGAGCAAAGCAATCGCCAAGGTAAGCAGCAGCAGGGTGCTGGTTTTTCGCATCCCTCTTCCTCCTAGTTGTGTGCGTAAGACATGGAGCCTTAATATATAACGGGTCGGCCCGGCAGCGTAGTGGACCACCCAGGAAAGGTCAACCCCTGGGCCAGAGCCCGTCGACGAGCAAGAAAGAGGCAATCTTTTCGCGCGTTGACTGCTACAGTGGCTCGCTAAGGAGTCAGCCTATGGAATTCACGAATCCCGTCCAGAAAGAAACCCATGAGCGGCTAAGCGAATACCTCCCCGAACTCTTCGAGGAACCGTACTTCGACGAAGACAACGGCCACTATTACGTCAGCTATGGCTCGACCGTCATCGAGATCTCCAACGATCCCTTCGGTCCGGAAGAGGCGGTAGTCACCGTCATGGCCTACTGCGTTCAAGGCACTGAGGTCGATGAAGAACTGCTCACCGGCCTGATGGAACTGAACCACGAACTGCCATTCGGCGCCTTCTCGATCAGCGGCCGCGACGTTTTCTTCTCGTACTCGGTCTTTGGCCGCACCCTCGAGCGCAGAACCCTGCTCAATGCGGTAGCCACCGTCGCCACCAAGTCCGACGACTACGACGACCGGATCGTCTCCGAATATGGAGGGCAGACCGCCCTCCAGCGTATTCGCGATACCGGAGGACGCAAGCAGCGCGTGGCGCGCTCGAAGTCAGACTAGCGGTCCGCCTCTATCTGCGATCGATCGCCTCTCTGGCTTCTCGATCGAGTTCCTTCTCGCGCTCGGCCTGGCGCTTGTCGTGCAACTTCTTGCCCTGGGCCAACGCGATCTCGATCTTGATCCAGTTACCCTTGAGGTAGACCTTCAGCGGAATCGCGGTCAATCCCTTAAGCTGAGTTCGGCCAAAGATCTTGTCCAACTCTCGCCGCTGCAAGAGCAGCTTTCGCGGCCGTTCCGCCTCATGGTTCTCACGATTGCCATGCGAGTAGGCGCCGATGTGGGCTCCCACCAACCAAGCCTCGCCATTGCGAATCTCGACAAAGCTATCCCGCAGCTGCATCTTGCCGTCGCGCACCGCCTTGACCTCGGTCCCCTTCAATTGGAGTCCCGCCTCGAAGGTATCCAGGATGGTGTACTCGTGACGCGCTCGACGATTCTCGGCAAGCGCTCTGGGGGCGTGATGTGCCATGGGCAGCGAATCCTAACAGGCTCGCCCAGCTCGCCAATCACTGTGGCACTGGCGCCTCATCGAGCGATGCGAAAAAGCCACACTCGTTACCCCCACCCTTCGACGAGAAGCGGTGAGGGTAGGAGATTCACCCTGGTTTTTGGACAGTTCACTCCTAGGGTGACCGATCGACGAGCGCTGGCATCCAGCTTGCTTAAAGTCGCCTCGGGATGAACACTATGAACTCATTTTTCCGCCAGAACACACTCACCCGAGATATCGCCACTTCCGGCATCGGGATTCACTCCGGCAAGCGAATTCAGCTTCGCCTCCTGCCGGCAGCCGAGAACACCGGCGTCGTTTTTCGCCGCACGGACTGTGGTGGGATGGAGATTCCAGCGCTCGCGAGTCATGTGAGTTCGGTCGAACTCGCGACCACTCTGGGTCGCGACGATGTGACGATCTCAACCGTCGAGCACCTTCTGGCGGCGTTGCGCATCTGCAATGTCGACAATCTCATCGTGGAACTGGACGGCTCCGAAGTGCCCATCCTGGACGGTTCCGCCTTGCCCTTCATGCGCCTGATCGAGGCGACCGGTTTGCGCCAACAGGCTGCCTCTCGCCGAGTCTTCGTGGTCACCGCCCCGTTGAGCGTGGAGCTGGGTGGGAAGTCGATTCGAGTCTCTCCCTACCCCGGGCTGCGGGTCAGCTACGCCATCGATTTCGCGCATGGTGCGATTGGTCACCAACGACTCGACCTGGAGGTCGACCAACAGAGCTTCGAGCGTGAGCTAGCCTCCGCCCGGACCTTTGCCCTGGAGCGCGATGTCGCCGCCCTGCATCAACGGGGTCTAGGCCTTGGTGGCCACCAGGACAACTGCGTGATCTTCGGCGATACGGGCCCCGCCAACACCACCCTGCGCTTCGCCGATGAGCCGGTGCGCCACAAGGCGCTGGACGCGATCGGCGATCTCTCGTTGCTCGGCGCTCCTCTCTGGGGCCATGTGGAAGTCGAGCGGGGCGGCCACCAGGTTCACTACTCGATGACCGAAGCCCTACTGAGCCGCACCGATTGCTGGACTTGGGCGACGGGCGACCCCCAGCCCATGGCTCGGCCCGAGCCACCAACACGGCGGCGGGAGCCCAGCGAGCGACCGGCCGTCCCCCTGGGGATTCTTCCCGCTTAGAGTCCGGCTGTGTATAGTTCGCGGTAGCGATGCGTCTACCAGCGGTACTACTAGGCCTCTCTCTGAGCCTCCTCTGCCTGCCTACCCTGGCCGAGACAGAGGCCGAGATCAGCGACTTGCAGGTCGCCGTGGACAGCGATCAGGTGTTGGTCACCGTCAGCCTGGACAACGCCTTCGACGAACAGTGGGTGGAACGGCTCGAGAGCGGCCTACCCACCGAGCTGATCTATGACTTCCGCCTGGCCCGCGATCGCCAGTGGTTCGACAAGGGGCTGGCCCGCAGTCGGCTGACCCTGATCGCGATGTACGACGCCGTGCGCCAAGAGTATCTACTGAACTTCAAGCACGACGGGCGGCTGGTCGACAGTCGAGTCGTCATCGACCTCGCCTCCCTGCAACGTGCCATGACCCATATCGACCGTTTCGCCGTCTTTCCTCTCGCCAACCAAGGGAGAGCCGGACGTCTTCTGGTGCGAGCCCGCGCGGAGCTCGGCTCGCGCAATATCCTCTCCTTGATTCCCACCAAGATTCGCACCGATTGGGCCCAATCACGAAAGTTCCACCCTCCGCCCGGCGAGACGGTGGAAGACCGATGAACCGGGTCGCGAAACTGCGCCAGCAGATCCTCCGCTATCGCAAGAACAACAAGTTCATCGTCATCGGCCTCGCGCTGGTGATGCTGGCCTTCACCGCCGGCTTCTACGGCCTGCAACGCAGCCGCGATCTCGACCCCTCCCTAGTCACCAACCGGGTCCTCCTCTTTGCTCTCTGGTACATCAATGTCACGCTGATCCTGGCGATTCTTTTCGTCCTCGGCCGCGACGCCTTCAAGCTGATGATCGAACGTCGGCATCGGATTCTCGGTTCGCGGTTCAAAGTCAAGCTGGTGATGACCTATACCGGTTTGGCGCTGATCCCGGTACTGCTGCTCTACGTCATCTCCAACCAGCTATTGAAGGGATCGATCGATCGCTGGTTCAACACCCCTTTGAGCGAGATCCTGCCGTTGTCGAGTCAGGTGGCCCAACAAGTTGGACGCAGCCTGGAGCAAGACAGCCTGCGCGGGGCAGAGGCGGCTCTAGAAGCCCTTAGCTCCCTGGATCTCAGCGACCGGCGCCAGCGCAGCCAACTCGGCCGCCGCCTCAAGGCCCTGCTCGACGAACGCGAGCTCGACTACCTGGGGGTCTATCAGGGAAGCAACTTCGTACAGGCGGTGGTCAACTCGCAAGCGGGTATCGCCGATCTTCCAGAGCCGGGACGCTCTTTCCTGAGCGACGTCGTGATCCACGGCAGTATGGTGAAACGCATGCCGGACCCGGTCCATGGCACCCTCTTTCTCGGCGCCAGTAGCCTCGGCGCCCAGCAGCTGGACGAGCCGGCGCTGGTCGTCGTCGCTGGCCGCCTGCTCTCCCCGGAGCTTTCCTTATCGGTCGAAAAATTGATTCACGCTCACCAATCTCACCTGCAACTAGTGGTCCAAAAAGATGACCTCAAGACCAGCTATCGGCTGATGTTCTTGATGATGACCCTCCTCATCCTGCTCGCCACCACCTGGGTCGGCTTCTACCTCGCCAGGCGAATGACGGTACCGATCCAGGCGCTGGCGGAGGGCACCCGCCGGATCAGCGAGGGGGACCTCGACTATCGGGTCGAAGTCGCCGCGGACGACGAGGTGGGAGTCTTGGTCGATTCCTTCAACCGCATGACCGATGAACTCAAAGCGAGCAAGGATCTGCTCGAACAGGGTAACCGCACCCTTTCTTCCACCAACCAGCGACTGGCCGAAGAGCGCGCCCTGGTTGGAACAGTTCTCGACAACGTCGCCGCTGGCGTCATCTCTTTCGACGACCGCGACCGAATTCTCACCTGCAACGGCGCGGCATTGGCCATGTTGAGGCAAGAGGAATCCGAGGTGTTGGGCGAACCGGTGGCCCAAGTGTGGGCCGACCCTGAGCGGGCCAAGCTAGCCGCTCTACTCACCGACAACCCAACGCTCGAAAGGCTGCGCAGGGAGGTTCACCTGAACCTGGGCGGTGAGTGGAAAACCTTCGAAGCCAAGCTGACCACGATCCGCGATGGAGACCAGGCCGAAGATCGCCCTGGCGAACAGCTCAAGGTACGGGTGATGGTCCTCGAAGATCTCACCGAGTTGATCAAAGCTCAAGAGCTTGCCGCTTGGCGCGAGGCAGCCCGCAGGATCGCCCACGAGATCAAGAACCCACTCACTCCGATCAAACTCTCCGCCGAGCGAATCCTCCACAAGTACCACCGGGGCGATGCGGATCTAGGCCCCATGCTGGAAGAGGGAGTCGAGACGATTACGCGCGAGGTGCGCACCCTGCAAGGGATGGTCGATGAGTTCTCACGCTACGCCCGCATGCCACGGCCGCGGCCGTCGCGGATCGACTTGGCCAACTTGATCGACGAGACGCTCAAGCTCTACCGCGAGGTCAAGCCGGGGGTCGAAGTGGTTGCCAAGGTGGACAGCGCGGCCCGCGAGGCCTGGCTCGACCCGGAGCAGATTCGCCGGGTCCTGATCAACCTGCTGGACAACGCGATGGAAGCGGTCGAACCTCCCGGAACGATCACCCTCTGCGCCGCTCGCGACAACGGCAGGCTACGCATCGACATCACGGATACCGGCCGAGGCATCCCGCCCGAGGCCAAGAAGAAGCTCTTCCTGCCCTACTTCTCCACCAAAGGTCGCGGCACCGGCCTCGGCCTCGCCATCGTGCACCGCATCATCGCCGACCACCAAGGCTCGATCCGGGTGGAAGACAATCATCCTCACGGGACAATCTTCTCGATCGATCTACCGGCGGAGTAGGAGCCACAAAACCCCGGAACGAAAGGGGCTACAGCAACTTCGAAAGGCCCTGGGACTTCTCCAGGTGAGCCTGCACATTCTCGAGTAGGGCAAGCGTAGCTTGCTCCGACTCCACCGCTTGGCGGAAAAGGAGTAATGCACCCAGGGCGGCGTCATGCAGACTGAGAGACTCGAAGATTGGAAGCACCTCGGCCACCAACTGCTTGAGACTCGCGGCACGGCCCTGCTGGCGCAAGTAGATACGAGCCAAATCCAGGGAGATCTCGGCAACCTCGAAGCTCGCACCGAGTCGAATGAACCCTTGACGGGCAACCCGAAGCGCTGTCTCCGCTCTATCCAAGTGTCCCATCTTCTCTTCGATATGGCCTTCTAGCCAGCGGAATCGAACTCTGGAAACCTGCTGATCTTCAAGTCGATCGAGCAGCATTCGGGCGCGCTGCAAGGCGTCTAACGCCTCATCGCATCGTCCCGCCTCCAGGAGGGCGACTGTCAGTTCCTGAGCTGCGCTAGCAGCCAGAACTGGCTCGCTCTGAGTATCGATCAGCGCCAACCCCTGTCCCAAGCAGCTCAACGCTCGTTCCGCCTCGCCTTCAAGGTTGTGCAGCTTCGCCATCTTGATCCAGCCGCGACCGGTCATGTGGCAGTCACCAATCTCTCGGTAGTGATCGATCGCGCTGCGTTGCAGCCGCTTGCTCTCGCCAATTCGATTCTGTACCTTGCGCAGCGTCGCCACCAGATCTAGCAACCGACCGCGCTCTAGACTATCTCCGGTCCCAGCGTCAACGTGCTCCTCGGCAATACGGAAGGCTTCCTCCGCACCTCTCAGGTCCGAGTTGATCCGCTTCGCGTTGCCCAATTGTCCCCAGCACCGTCCCTGCAAATCTTCCACACACCTCACGCCGTAGGGAGTTGAATCCAACCGCCGCGCGATTTCCACCGCAACTTCGGCGAGCGCCAGCGATTCGGCAGGGGAGTCAAAACCTTGGCGGTGGCTTTCCCGCGTCAAGGCCTGGCAGAGGCTGAGAGTCCTGAACCGTTCACTGTTGGCCGCCAGCAGTCGTCGACGACCAGCCGGCATGGCCAAGAGTTCCGCCAGTTGCTGCTTGGCTACCTGTCTCTCAGCAGCCACGACAATCTGTTGCTGCTCCATTTGCTCGGCCACTCGCTCGAAGGCGAGCGAATACTCGCAATGCGAATTTCCGTCTTGCTCAGCATGGAGATCGGTAAGGTGACTCATCCTAGGCCATCCCATGGCTTCTGCTCTTTTTCTTGATCGGCCAAGCAGGAGCACTTTCTGTCCAGGATGGTCAGCAGCCAATCTTGGCGGTTTCTCACCTCATCCCACTTCCAGGAGAGGGCTCGCAAAGTCTCCGCGACCAATCGCTCGGCAACCACCGAGGAGACGCCATGCAGCAAGAAGAGATCCTTGAGATCTGGGCGCACCGCGCACAGAAGCTTATCCAGCGGGCTGACCGCCCGCCGTCGACCTGAGGCGAAAACCTGGTCGCGATCTTTGCGTAGGCTGCTATTGGGATCCATTAGGGGAGCGAGTATACGGATACCAGCGAGATTTGGCAAGCTCTAGATACACGGCTCCCTCAGTTCGCGGTTCCACCGCGAAAATCAACCGTTAGAGCAAGCTCGTCAACTACCCGCTATTCAAGAACTCACCCAGCACAGCCGTCGGCTGTTCCTATCTCCGGTCCGAGCCTTCGGGGTCGAGGGTCATGTTCCACTCGACCAGGGCCACTACGAGATCTACGAAGCTGGTCAAAAGAGTCGTCGTCAACATGGAAGTTCTCCATTCCGTTTTGGCGAGCTGGATTGCCCACCCCCAAATTTTCCGCCGCAGGTCCAGCCTGCTTCCCAATACAAAATTGCCCACTCAAAGCTAGAGAGCAGGAATGATTCAGTCGATCTGTTTAGCGCCAGTCATGGCGAGCGGTATCGCGGAAGTCTATTAGACATGTATAGAAATGTAAATGGGAGCCGTAATTCTAGCGTGACCGGCCTCCTCTCTTCAATGTAGGCCGCCAGGTTGTTGAGAGACAAATGAAGGGCCATTGGGTCCCACTTGGAGCTGGTGGCGAGTAAGATCCACCGAGGCCGCACCACTCTGCCGCGGGAAAATCCAGCGCTTCCACGCAAAGCTAGGAAGCACGCCGACGCCATCTCATGGTCACCATTCATTCATCCCGTTCACCCCGGCTAGCCCAACCCAACTACCCGTCTCGATGGAAGGGCAAGGGCTGATGTGCGGGATCGCCGGTATTGTCGGCTCCTCTCTACCCGACCGGCGGGTGATCGCTCGGATGACCGAGCTCCTCCACCACCGCGGCCCCGACGGCTCGGGCCTGTGGCATTGCGCGCAGGCGCATTTGGGCCACGCCCGACTTTCGATACTCGACTTGTCCTCGGCGGGCCAGCAGCCGATGCTGGCGGGCCAGCTGGTCTTGACCTACAACGGCGAGATCTACAACTTCCGCCAGCTACGCCAGCAGCTCGAAGGGCCGTTTCGCTCCGAGACCGACAGCGAGGTCGTCCTCCACGCCTTCCAGAAGTTCGGCGCCGACTGCGTCAACCAGTTCAACGGCATGTTCGCCTTCGCCATCTGGGACCAAGAGAAGAAGGAACTCTTCGCGGCGCGCGACCGGCTGGGGATCAAGCCGCTCTACTACCGACCGCTGGAGGATGGAATCGCCTTTGCCTCCGAGGTGGCCCCCCTGCTTGAGATCGGCCGGCCGGAGCTCAACCGCGGCGCGCTGGCCGACTACCTGACCTACGGCTACGTACCGACCCCCAAGACCGCCTGGCAGGGTATCTACAAGCTTCCCGCCGCGCACACCCTGCACTACCGAGACGGGCAACTTTCGATCCGGCGCTATTGGCAGCCGCAAACTTCAGAGGAGATCGTCGACCCCGCCGCGGCAGCCGCCGAAACGGAAGCTCTGCTGAAACTCGCTATCGAGGAACATACCCTGGCCGATGTACCGGTGGGGCTCTTCTTGAGCAGCGGTCTGGACTCTTCCGCCATCCTCGCCCTCGGCCCAGCCAACGCGCTGACCTTCACTCTGGGTCAAACCGACCGCCATCGCGACGAGGCCGGACCCGCCCGTGAGCTGGCGCGCCACCTAGGCTCCACCCACCATGAGTCTAAGGCCAGCGCCCCGAACCTTGCCGAAGCCGTCACCGAGATGGTCTCGGTATTTGGCGAGCCCTTCGGAGACTCCGCCGCCCTTTCGGTCTGGTTGCTCTCTCGCTTCGTTCGTCAGCACGTCAAGGTCGCCCTGAGTGGCGAGGGTGGCGATGAGGTTTTCTGCGGTTACCGGTGGTACGGCTCGGCGATGACCCGGCCCGCCAGCCCCCTTTCCGCGCTCCTCGCCAAACTCGCGCCCACGATGTCGCGATTCGGCCGTTCTCAGCAGCGACGCTCCCTCCGGGGGTTGGAACGCTACGCCGCCTTTCTTGGCGTGTTCACCCCGCGCCAAACCCGGTACCTCCTGGGACCTTGGCTGCGCGCCGACCTCGAAGAAGAAGATCGCCTCTGGCATTTTCGCCGCTATTGGCGCGACGAGTTGCCGCTCCACCAACGGCTCCAGTGGGCCGACATGCACACTTACCTCCCGGACGGGCTGCTCACCAAAGTCGACCGGGCGAGCATGGCGTGGTCGCTCGAGGTTCGCCCGCCCCTGCTCGACTACCGGCTTGTGGAGCTGGCCCTGCGTTTCGACCGCTCCTTGCAGAGAGACCCGGAGAGTGACCGCGGCAAAGTCATCCTTCGTTCCCTCCTCGAACCTCGGCTGCCACCCGGCCATCTCGCCCTCCCTAAGCGCGGCTTCAACCTGCCCATCGCGCGCTGGATCCGCAAGCAGCCCGAGATCTGGAAGGCGGCGACAGGACGACTCCAGCGCCACGGAGTGATCCGTCGCTCCGGCCCACTGCGCCTCAACAACGAGCAAACCTGGGCCTTGTTGATCCTCGATGGCTGGTTAGCAAGGAACGAGAGCGGCTACCGGTAAGCCCCAAGGCAACCCCGCCTACCCGCCCCACGTAAGAGCTACTACGACTGTCGGACAAGTCATCGTAGAATGTCCGGTATCGTCGACACACAACTAGATCGTCTCAGGGAGAAACCATGTCTGGAAAATCGATTCTCGGTAGAGCGCGGATCGCCACAATGCTCGCCACGGTGCCGGCCACGGCGCAGACCAAACTTCTGCGCTTCCCCGACCTCCACGGCGACCAGGTGGTGTTCACCTACGCTGGCGACTTGTGGCTCGCTTCGAGCACCGGCGGCACGGCGCGGCGGCTGACCGCCCACCCCGGGCAAGAGCTCTTCGCCAAATTCTCCCCCGACGGCCGCTGGGTCGCTTTCACCGGCCAGTACGACGGCGACGAACAGGTCTACGTGGTGCCGGTGACCGGTGGCGCACCGCGCCAGCTCACCTACTATCCGGCCCTCGGCCCCTTACCGCCACGCTGGGGTGTCGACCACCAAGTCTACGGTTGGAGCCCGGATGGCAAGAGTGTGCTCTTTCGCTCGATGCGAGATGGCTGGGACCTCAGCGACACCCGCCTGCATACCGTCGCCCTGGAGGGCGGCCTTCCCGTAACCCTCGCCATGCCCTACTCGGGAGGCGGTGATTTCTCGCCCGACGGCAAGCAGGTGGTCTACTCCCCTTTGGCGCGCGACTTCCGTCACTGGAAGCGCTACCAGGGCGGCTGGGCGCAAGATCTCTACATCTTCGATTTGGCCAGCCACGAGAGCCGTCAGATCACCGACCACGTGCGCTCCGATCGCGACCCGATGTGGATCGGCGACAAGATCTACTTCTCGTCAGACCGGGACGACAAGCTCAACCTCTACGTCTTCGACCCCGCCAGCGGCTCCACGGTGCAGCTCACCCAAAGCGCGCTGTGGGATGTCCGTTGGCCCAGCGCCGACCCGGCGGGCGGGCGCATCGTCTATGAGCTCAACGGTGAGTTGGTCATCCACAGCATCGCCACGGGCCAGTCGCAACCCATCTCGATTCGCGTCGCCAGCGACGGCCTGGCCAAGCGACCGGCACGCGTCTCGGCCTCCGAAAACATCGGCGGCTATGCCTTGGCTCCCGAGGGCAAGCGGGTCGTCTTCGCCGCCCGCGGAGAGATTCTCACCGTCCCCGCCGAACACGGCACGGTGCGCAACCTGACTCGCTCGCCAGGGGCCCACGATCGAGACCCCGAATGGTCCCCCGACGGTAAGCAGATCGCTTTCATCTCGGATCGAGACGGCGAAGACGAGATCTATCTAGTGGCCCAGGACGGCGGCAGCGCCCCACGCCAGCTGACCGACGGCAACACCGCCTACCTCACCGGCCTCGCCTGGTCGCCGGACAGTCAAAAAATCGCCGTGCGGGACCAGCGGTCCAAGCTCTACGTGGTCGATGTCGCCAGCGGACGCCAGACCGAGATCGCCGATGACATCAACAAATTCACTTTGGAGTACGACTGGAGCCCGGACAGCCAGTACCTGGCCCTGATTCTGGCCGACCGCAACGACTTTGGCTCGATCCACCTGTGGAGCGCGGCGAACGGCTCGCTGCGACGGGTCACCAGCGAGCGGTTCAACGAGTTCTCTCCAAGTTGGAGCCCCGACGGCCAATACCTCTACTTCCTCGCCGATCGGATGTACCAACCGATGATCGGCTCGATCGACACCGAGTACGTGGTCGACCGCGAAACCTACATCTATGCCTTGGCCTTGACGAAGGAGACACCGCACCCCTTCCC
>QIHU01000095.1 GCA_003231035.1 Acidobacteriota bacterium | reverse complement strand
CTGTTGGCCTCGATTCCTTCGACGCAGAATTCGCGGAAACCGCGGCAACTGTCGCCGAGTAGCAGGAGGGAGTGCAGGACGTTGTGGATCATCAGCGGCTTGTAGACGTTGAGCTCGAAGTTGCCGTTCATGCCGCCGATGTTGACCGCGACATCGTTGCCCAGTACCTGAGCGCAGACCATGGTCAAGGCCTCGCACTGGGTCGGGTTGACCTTGCCGGGCATGATCGAAGAACCGGGCTCGTTGGCCGGCAGGGTGATCTCACCGATACCGCTACGCGGGCCCGAGGCCAACCAGCGAATGTCGTTGGCGATCTTGGTGAGCGCGCAGGCCAGGACTTTCAAAGCACCGTGGAGCGCCACCAGGGCGTCGTGGGCGGCCAGCGCGGCGAACTTGTTGGGGGCGGTGACGAAGGGGAGGTCGGTGAGGTCGGCTATTTTCTGCGCCACCTTCACCGCGTAGTCGGGGTGGGTGTTGAGGCCGGTGCCGACGGCGGTGCCGCCCAGGGCTAGCTCGTAGAGGCGCGGCAGGGTGGCCTCCACCGCTCCGAGGGCATCCGTCAGCTGGGCCGCGTAGCCGGAGAATTCTTGCCCCAGGGTGAGCGGTGTGGCGTCTTGCAGGTGGGTGCGGCCGACCTTGACGATGGGCTCGAAGGCGGCGGCCTTGGCGGCCAGCGCATCGCGCAGCGCCGCCACTTGTGGTTTCAGGTGGTGCTCCACCTGCTCGGCCGCCGCGATGTACATGGCGGTGGGGAAGGTGTCGTTGGAGGATTGGCCGCGGTTGACGTGGTCGTTGGGGTGGATCGGCTCCTTGCTGCCCAGCGTTGCGCCGGCCAGCTCGATCGCCCGGTTGGAGATCACCTCGTTGGCGTTCATGTTGGTCTGGGTACCGCTGCCGGTCTGCCAGACGAAGAGGGGGAAGTGATCGTCGAGGTCACCAGAAATGACTTCATCCGCGGCGCCCACGATCAGCTCGACCTTGTCCGCCTCCAGCCTACCGAGGTCGCCGTTGGTCAGTGCCGCGGCTTTCTTGAGGATTCCCAAGGCACGGATTAGCGGGCGCGGGAAGTGGTCGTCGCCAATCGCGAAATAGTGGAGTGAGCGCTCGGTCTGGGCGCCCCAGTAGCGGTCACTGGCGACCTCGATGGGGCCCATGCTGTCGGTTTCGGTGCGGGTATTGGTCATCGGGGAGGCTCTCCGTGGGTCAAAGTTCCAGGTCGGGCAGCTAGCCCTCGCTCCATGGTGTCGCGGCTTGGAGAGTGGGTCAACTACCGGCCAAGGCGGGGGGCGCCGCCCTTTGAGAACTCTTTGAGAGTTCTTTGAGTCGAATCGCAAGGACTTCCGGCGAATAACTTTCTAGATTCGATGCCACGGCCCTGGAAGGTGGCCGGCGGGAGATTTTTCTTAGCGGGGGCATTGGGCTCCCGCCCGCGCTTCGCTCCCGCCGGTCCAGCCTTGGGGGCTCTACGAGAGGGCGAGCTCAGAACTTCGTGCGGCGGCGCTCGAGCCAGGCGCGGGCTTCCTCCTTGTTGGTAATCTGGCCCTCGACCCAGGCGCGCTCGATCTCTTCCAGCGCCTGGCCGATCTCCCTACCGCGAACCCCCAGCAGCAGTTGGATCTCGTGGCCGTCGAGCAGTCGGGGCGGGCGAGTGAGCTCATCGCCCTCTTCGAGCGCCAGCTGGACCAGGTTGGCGAGAGGTTGCTCGGTCCACGATCGTAGCTCAGCGGTGGCGAGAGCCTGGGCGGTGGTGAGGAGGAGGGCCGAGCGCCAGTGCTGGGCGGTTTCATAGAGAAATAACCGACGATCCATCGCCCCGCGCGGTGGGGCGGGCAGACGCAGCAGCGGGGCGACGCGGGTGGCGACAGCTTTGCTTAGATAACCCGCTTCGCGGAAGGCTTCGAGCCGGCCGCCGGGGTCGGCGGTCGGCGCCAGGGCGCGAAACGAAAAAGCGTAGCGGGTGGTGGCCATCTCGCCTTCGCTCAGGGTGGGTAATCCGAGTTCTTCGAGCCTCCGTGCGGCTTCGGGGAGGAGTTCCATGGGCCGACTGGCTCGGCGCAGGAGGGGAAGGGGGTCCGAGCGCACCCCGCCGCTGGCCGCTTGACCGAGCCAGAGGGCAGGATAGAGATCTAGCTGATGGAGCAACGCCAGCGCCCGATGGCTGCCGGGGAGGCGGAAGATCGTGCTCAACTCGTCGCGGATGCGTTCGGCGGAGACGCGGTGCAGGGCCGGTGCGGCGTCTCGCGCTAGCTCTAGGGTGTGTCGGTCAGGGCCGAAGCCGGCCAGTTGGAGGGCCAGCCGGGGGAGCCTGAGAACGCGCAGTGGATCGGCCACGAAGCTCTCGTCGGTCACCGCGCGCAGCCGCCGACGGGCGAGATCCTCCAGGCCACCGAACGGGTCGTACAACTCGGCACTTCTGAGGTTGGCGGCAAGGTCGAGGGCGATGGCGTTGACGGTCAAGTCGCGGCGGGCGAGGTCGTCGAGCAGGGAGTGCTCCTGGCCGTCTCCGTGGCGATCCCAGATGTCGAGTTCACAGTTCTTGCCGATCAGCCGTAGGGCGGCGAAGCGTTCGCCGCCCAGGCGGATCAACTTGGCCGGTAACTGGCGGCTGAGCCGTTTGGCGATCTCTAGGCCATGGCCGGCTACTACCGCATCGACATCCTTGATCTTGAGACGCAGCCCACAGTCGCGCACGACACCGCCGACCAGGTGTGCCGGAACGTTGAACGAACTCGCCACCGCGGCCAGGGCCACGACCTCGGGTCGGCGCAGGAGTCGGTCGAAAGGAGATGGAGAGGGAGGCGAGGTCATCGCGTTTTCTCAGGCCAATGTTGCGGCGGGGGGCTCGAAGGGTCTACTATACACTTTAAGAAGTTAGGTCTAAGTGTGGACAAACTAAGGGATAAGGCTGGTTCTGGATGGCGTGACCGAGGGCGGCGCGTTCGCTTTCCCGTGGTGGGGGTGCTCTTGGCGGCCTTGGCCCTGTTGGCTCCCTCGCCGCCCCGAGCGGCGATCCGTGTGGAGCTCGAACCGGGGCTGGTGGTCTCGCTCGACGAAGAGCAGCGGATTTACCTCGAAGCGGCTCCCGAAGAGGGTGAGGGGTTGTGGGCTTTCAGCCGCCGCCTCTGCGGTGATTCCGCCGCCTCCGAGGCGATCGCCGAGGCCAACGGTGGTCTTAAACGCGGCTTGCACGCTGGGGTACGATACCGCGTCCCCTACCGGCTCCTACGACCTGAACTCATGGTTTCGGTGGCCCGCTCGCTGTTCGGTGAGGATCTGGCGCGCGAGGATGGCTGGCATCACACGGTGCGGGGGTTTGGCGACTTGGCGCGCGAGAATCTGTGGCGAGTCTCCCAGTGGTTCACCGGCAATGGCCAGAACTTCCCGGCCATTCGCGCCCACAACCGCTTGATCGAAGAGGAGCTGACCGCCGGTCAAAGAGTGGTGGTGCCACGAGAGTTGCTGCTGCCGGCCTTTCGGGACCTCCTGCCGCCTTCATCCTCGCCTCGAAAGGCGGTGGCCACTGCGTTGGTCACCGCGTTGGCCACCGAGCCTGCCGTGACCACCGAGGCGACGAGCCGGCAGGAAGCCACTCATCCCGAGGCGGCCCCGGCGCGCTACCAGCTCGAGTACCGCAAGGATCGCGGGGGCGAGTACGCCGTCTATCGCCTGGGCCCTGGCGAAGCGCTCTACTCGAGCGTCGTGGTGCGCTTCACCGGCCGTTTGCTGGCTGAGGATGTCAACGCCTTGGCCAAAGAGGTGGCCCGGCGTAGCGGGATTTTGGACGTCACCGACATTCCGGTCGGTTACCGGGTCAAGATCCCCTTCGATCTGTTGCTCCCGGAGCACCTGCCGGCCGGCCACCCACGGCGTAGCGAATACGAAGCGGCGATGGCCGCTTCCGCCCGCTTTGGCAATCAGGTCCAGGCCCTGGGCCTCACTGGGGTGACGGTGATCCTCGACGCGGGCCACGGCGGCGCCGATTCGGGCGCGACCGTTGCCGGAGTCTGGGAGAGCTTGTATGTCTACGACGTGATGATGCGGGTGCGTCAGCTACTCGAAAATTACACCGCGGCGACGGTGGTGATGACCGTCCAAGATGGCGATCGGGTGCTGCCCGAGGACCGCGATGTGCTGAGCTTCTCGCGTCGTCACCGAGTCTTGACCACGCCGCCCTACCCGATCGAGACGGCGGCGATTGGGACCAATCTGCGCTGGTACCTGGCCAACAGCATCTATCGCCAGCAGCGCAAGAAGAAGGTCGATGCTAAGAAAGTACTCTTCCTCTCGCTCCACGCCGACTCGTTGCACCCGTCGGTGCGCGGTGCCATGGTCTACGTGCCGGACGCGCGGCTACGCGCCGGGACCTACGGCCGCTCGGGAGCGGTCTACGCCTCTCGCAAGGAGTACAAAGAGGCTCCCAAGGTGAGCTACTCAGCGAAGAACCGAGTCCAGAGCGAAGGGTTGTCGCGCGACTTGGCGGACGATTTGTTGCGGGCCTTTCGCCGCCGCGGTCTGGCGATCCACAAGGACAAGCCAATTCGCGAAAAAATTATCCGGCGCCGTCAGCAGTATGTCCCGGCGGTGCTGCGCTACAACGCGGTGCCGGCCAAGGTTCTCCTGGAGCTGTGCAACTTGTCAAACGAGAAGGATCGGCGCTTGCTACAGACGCGGGTGCAACGCCAGAAGATGGCCCAAGCGGTGGTCGAAGGACTCCTCGGCTACTACGGTGAGCCGCGGCGCGAGCTGGAGACGCTTCAGGTGGCGGAGGCTGCACGCTAAGATCGTTAGCGCCTCGATCCGCGCTACCCCTCGGGAACTTTCTGGGTGGCGCTAGAGTCTGAGGAGCCATGGAGCCAGCTACCAACGCCGTTCACCGTCAGCTTGACCACGCCAGCTACGGCGAGGCCGGCGTGGGCGAGGTAGGCCACGGTGACCTCGATTTGGTGACCCGCCACCGCCATGGTGACGAGACCGCCTTCGTGGAGGTCTACCAGCGCTTCTCGCCGATGGTCTACAACCTCACTCTGCGCATGTCTGGCAACGCTGAGGACGCCGCCGACCTAACGCAGGAGGTTTTTCTGCGCCTCTACCGCCACTTGGTCAAGTTTGCCGGCCGTTCGACCTTGAAGACCTGGATCTATCGGGTGACCCTGAACTACTGCCACAGCCGCCTTGGTCGCAAGCAGTTAGTGATCAAGCCTCTGGAGCGCGACGACGGGCGTGGTGTCGAGGATCCCCGCCGGGGTCCCGAGGAGCGGACTTTGGCCCACGATGCGCAGCGTCTGGTGGGGATGGCCTTGCGGCAGCTCAAACCGACCTTTCGCGAGGCGGTCATCCTGCGAGATCTAGAAGGGCTCAGCTACGCGGAAATCGCCGAAGTCTTGAAGCTGCGGGTGGGGACGGTACGCTCACGAATCTCTCGTGGCCGTGAACGGTTGAAGACCTTGTTGGAGAAAAGCCAGTGAGTCAGCACGCGACCGCCGAAGACCTGTCGGCCTATCTCGACGACGAACTTGCCGCGCCGGTGACGCTGCGCCTGGTTGAGCACCTTGAGGAGTGCGCCAGTTGCCGCGAACGGTTGCGGGACACCCGCCGGGTGATCGGCACTCTGCGCCAGCTCGAAAGGGCGGTGCCGCCGCCACTCTTGGCGAGAACCGTGCAACGACGCCTCAGCCTCGCTCCCCGAGCTTCGCGTGGCTTGCTGGAGCGAGTGGAGGATCGGCTACGGACCACTCCCCAGGGATCGCCGCTCTTCTTTACCTTCTTCTTGGTCGCCTGCCTGGCGGCTCTGGTCTACTTTTTCGCCTCGGGAGTCGAGCGTGCGCGGCAACCGCGTACCGTGTTGATCGTCGGCGAGCTGCCCCCGCCACCAATACCCACCGGCGAGATCGAGCAAGTACGCCAGCTCGACGCGGCGAGCTACGAGTTGGTCGATGGGCTGTGGCGCCAGCACGGTATCGAGCAGCGCGGTGCCGATTTGCGGGTGGAGGCATCGAGCGAGGAAGGCCGAGCCCTGCTCGCCATCCATCCTCAACTACCCACCCTGGGCGATCGAGTCCTCTTGCGGGTCGACGAGATGGTGGTGGAACTCCATGGGCTCAACGCCCTGGACTGAGGCTGGCAGAGCTGGGGTTGGCCCCTTACCTCGGGATCGCGGCGCGATCGATAGCCACAATGCGCACCGATTCGCCGGCGAAGTCGGCCTGATCGCCGACGATCTTGGTCAGGAGGCCCTGTGCCGCCTCGCTTTCGAAGGAGATGATGCCAGCCTCGGGATCGCTCTCCCAAGGTCCGAGAATGGTCACCACGCGAGTCTCGCCAGCAGCGGTCTGGAGGTCGAGGCGGGTACCGACACGCACCTGTGAGATGTCGACCGTGGTCAAATCGAGGGGGCGGGAGCGTTCCAACTGCCCGTTGAGCTCGTGGGCCCGGGAGTTCAAGTACTCGTGGCGTGCCCGCGCTGACTTGTACTCGAAGTTTTCGCGCAGGTCGCCCATGGCGCGGGCTTCTTCGATGGCGATGCGATTGGCCGGAATCTCCTTCTCGACCAGCTTCTTAAGCTCGGCCCGCTTCGTGTCGATCGATCCAATCAGCGCGTAGAGCGGCTCTTCCTCCCCGCGCAACGAGGCAAAACGCAACTCGAGGGCGGCGACCAGATCGGACCGCTGGTAGGACTCCAGCGCGGGAGCTCGCTCCAGCGATTCCTTGGCCTGGATGGCCTGCTGAGGGCTCAGCAACGCCATGGCGCGCGGCAGGGCGCCTCCCGACTCCAGTTGGACCAGCAGCCGAGTGCGGTAGGGCGACAACTCATCGCGCGATAGAGAGACGAGGAGCTGCTGGATCCAGCGCAACGGATTGCGCCCTAGCAGCGCATCGTTGTTGGCGGCGCGCTCGGTGAGCCAGGTGAAGGCGGCGGGGTTTTTGTGGGGTTGGACCACGGCGCTGTCTGAAAACTTGCCGAGAGCCTCGGGGTCTTCGTCGGTGAGGGCGTCGGCGAGCAGGCTGAGATTGCGCGCATCGGTCTCGCGTTGGAGCCCTTCGCCATAGATATCCACCCAGTCGGCGCGCTCGCCCAGCGAGCGCCAGGCCCGTTCGCGGAGCTGGCGATCCTTGACCCCAACCACCAGGGCCGCGGGTGCGCCGGAGGCGGAGAGGAGCTTCTCGGCTGACCACGCCTCGGGCCGCTCGTCGGAGGGGGTGCGCCCCAGGCGAGTCAAGCTGAGGCGAATCTCAAGTGCCAGAGCGGGGTCGCTGGAGGCGATCTTGGCTCCGAAGCTGGACAACGATATCGCCATGCGCTCGGCGAGTTCCGGGTCCCGATCTCCCGATTTGCGCAGTAGGTCGAGCTGTTGATGCGGGGCGGCCTTCTTGAAAGTGCGCCAGACGCTTTCGGCGGCATCTTCGCTGGTCGCCGCCCACGAGTATTTCTTCTTGCCGCCACTGCCGCCGACAACTTGCGGATGTTTGCGCGCCGCGGCCCACCATGAGGTCCAGCCCGACTGAGTCACGATGCCACTGAGCATCCGCCGAACGTCGCCGGCGGCCATCGGCTTGCCGTAACTCTCCATCACCAGCCGGAGAAGCTCCGAGGGATCACTCTTGACCAAGGCCAGCAACTCGGCCGGGGCCTCAATCTTGCGGCGAAGGAGGTGGTCGGTCGGGAGCACTTCGAGCATCTTCGAGGCAGCCCTAAAACCGACGGAGAGGCCTTTATGCTTCTCGAAATCGACCTTGAAGCTCTGCAAGCCGAAGTTGACGGCAGTGACATGGCCGGCCCCCTTGCCTTCCATGCGAACCACCGCTCCGACATCGAAGACCATCAGCTGCTGAAGACGGTCGACCTTGTCCCAGGTCTTGGGAATGTCCTGCGGCGCGCGGTGAAGACCGACGACCTCGATAATGCCTTCCAGGTGTGAGCTTTTGGCATAGAGCTTGCCGAGCGTCTCGAGGATCAAGGCGTGCAGAGCCTCTGCCCCGGGCTCGAAAATTGGGCCGACTCGGTGGAGCATCGCTAGGCGCTCTCCCCAGAGCTTCTTGCGGGTCAACTCTTCATCGAGAGTCTGCAGCAGGGTGCGTGCGCGGTCGTCCTGATTTGAGCCGATCAACGAACGGGCGATACCGGCGTAAAACTCGAGATCGTGTGGATCTTCTTGCAGCCGCTCGATCCAAGCGTCTTCGATGGTGTCTGACTTGCCCTTGCCGATCGCTTCTCGTAACTGTCTAGATATTGCCATGAGCCCGGAAAGATAACAGATCGATAGACTGATGGGGTGCCGGATCGATCCAACCCCCCGTCAAACCTACCCGTTGCTCCTCTAGCGGAGGAACCCTTGCGTCGTTTCCGCGAAGCGGACGGGGCCGAACTTGCCGCCCTGATTGGCGCGCTGGGGGACGATCTCTCGGCGCCACAGGTCCGACAGTTGCTAAGAAATCCGTGGGTGGGAGAAGAGATTCTGCGCTGGATGGCCGGTCAGGATCGGCTGGTGCGCATCTACGAGGTGCGTCGTATTTTGGTCCGCCATCCCAAGTTGCCCACGGTATTGGCCCTCAAGCTGATTCCGGGGCTCTTCTGGCGCGACCTGATGGAAGTAGGGCTCGATACCCGGGTCAAGCCGGTGGTGCGCCGTTCGGCGCAGCGTTACCTGGTCGAACGACTTCCCGGTCTAGCGGTGGGGGAGCGGGTCACGCTGGCTCGGCGGGCCAGCCCCGAGGCCTTGGTCCACCTGCGCAGTGACCCCCACCTGCCGGTGATCGCGGCTCTGCTGGACAACCCGAGACTGACCGAGGCGGTGCTGATTCCACTGATCGCCAGCGACTCGACCCTGCCCCATGTGCTGGAGCTGGTGGCGGCCAACCGCCGCTGGGGAGTGCGCTACGGGGTCAAACAGACCCTGGCTAAGAACCCGAGGACGCCGGTCGTCGTGGCCCTCCGGCTCCTACCTGTACTCAAGAAGCCCGACCAGAGGGCGATCGTCGCCGCCGCCAACTTGTCGCCGGTGGTACGTCAGCGGGCACGTGTTCTCTTGGGCTAGTAGATCTCATGGCAGGTGGCATCATCGCGGTGGAACGGGCGATTTGAAGCTATTTCAGGCTTGTGAGACAATGAGCCGAAGGAACCCTCACCCCGACCAACTTCTTGACCTGGCGTCATTTCCGCTTCTTCTAGTCGGCCTTACCGATGTTTATTGGTGCATGACCTCGACCCCGCGAACTAAGCCCAAACCGCGTCCTTGGCAGCAAGGCGATGACGAACCGGTTTCCTTCGGTTCGTGGCTTCGCCGACAGCGGGTGATGCGGGAGATCGAAGTGTCCGATATCGCGGCGGTCACGAAGATCAGTCGGCGCTATCTCGAAGCTTTCGAGGAAGACCAGTTCGACTGTCTACCGGCCCCGATCTTCGCTAAGGGCTTCCTGCGCGAGTACGCCAAATTCATCGGCGTGGATCCAGACGAGGCGGTGACCCTCTACCTCAGCGCTCTCCAGGATCTTGAACCCGAAGAGGAAGAATCCACGGGGGCAACAGGAGGGCTCGGGAGAGCGGGTTCAGGGCAGGACACCCATTGGCTCTACCATCTGCTGATCGTCGTGGTGGTGGCGATCGCTCTGCTGGCGGTTTTTGTTTTCTCGTTTCGCGCCGCTTCGCGGCAGCGTGACAAGTCGTTCAGCAATCCTCCAGCCACCACCGCGCAACCGGGACCTTCAGCGAGTTTCACCCCAGCGATGGGGTCCGCCGCCAGTGTGGAGGCTGACCCTGCGCTCTCCCTGGTGGAGACCCCTCGGCCTGGCGTCGCCGACTCGACCGCTCCGCCAATTCGCGTGACTCTGGACTTCAAACGCAACTGCTGGGTCGAGATTCAAGTCGACAACCAGCGCCGAATCGAGGAACTGCGGGTCGAAGGGGAGTCGGTTCAGATTTCCGCCGAGCGGCTGGTGGTGATGAAGCTCGGTGATGCGGGTGCGGTGGAAGTGCACGTCAATGGGATCCCCTATTCTCTGGGCCGCGGATCGGGGCAGGTGGCGCGAGCAACCATCGACCTCGATACCGTGGAGGAGTTGACCGGGCCCACTTGATGACGGTGGCTGAGCCCAACGCTCTGTCTCGGCGGGTACTCGAAAGCTCCAATCGTGAACTGAGGTTGCTGGCGTTGCCGCCAAGCGAGTTGATACCGCTGCAAGTGGAGCTAGCTCTCGAAGCCGATCCTGAGATCGCTGGCCGTGCCGCCGCCGCCCTGCGTGCCACGGAGCCCGCCGTGGTGGCCGACTTCTTGGCCACCGAGGCCAGCGAAGTTCATCTCACCTTCTTCGCCGCCGATGCGCGGCATCCCACCGTCATCGAGGCGCTCCTGCGTCGCCGGGATATGCCCCACCAACTTCTTCGGAGCATGGCACCGGGGCTGGCCGTGGCCGGGCAAGAGATCTTGATTCTCCGCCAAGATGCGATCGTCGAGTGCCCTGAGATTCTCGAAGCGCTGGAAAGTAACGAGCATC